>CAKSGI010000001.1 GCA_934454005.1 uncultured Eubacteriales bacterium
GGTTGAGGTGACCGTTTGTTCGTTATTATTCCGTTGTTCCACCAAATTGGGTTTATCTTATAATTAAGAGTTTTGGTACTTATTCTTCCAAGTGGACCTTTTACGTCTATGAACAATGTATAATTACCAGCAGGAGCAATCCAGTCTACACTTTTATCTGTACTAAAGTCTTTTATTACTCCCCATTTTTTCCAGTTATCTGTCATCCAAACAAATTTGTATTGTAATCCTGAAGTAGTACCGGAAACATTTGCTGTTAATTTTATAGAGGAATTTTCTGGTTGAGGTGACCGTTTGTTCGTTATTATTCCGTTGTTCCACCAAATTGGGTTTATCTTATAATTAAGAGTTTTGGTGTTTATTTTTCCGCTTGGATCTTTTACATCTACAAACAATGTATAATTATTAGCAGGTGCGTTCCAGTCTACACTTTTATTTGTACTAAAGTCTTTTATTACTCCCCATTTTTTCCAATTATCTGTCATCCAAACAAATTTGTATTGTAGTCCTGTCGTATTACCGGAGACATTTGCTGTTAAATTTATAGAGGAATTTTCTGGTTGAGGCGACTGCTTGTTCGCTGTTATTCCGTTGTAGTTCCAGTTTGAAGTTATATTAAGAGTTTTAGTGCTTATTCTTCCGCGAGAGTCTTTTGCATCCATGAATAATGTATAACTCCCAACAGGCGCATTCCAGAGTACATTATTAGCCGAATTAAAGTCTCTTATTACGCCCCACCTTTTCCAGTTATCTGCCATCCAAACAAATTTGTATTGTAATCCTGAAGTATTACCGGAAACATTTGCTGTTAATTTTAAAGCGGATTTTCCTGGTTGAGGCGATACCCAGTTCGCTGTTATTCCTTTGTTCCACCAAATTGGGTCTATCTTGTAATCAAGAGTTTTGGTGTTTATTTTTCCGCTTGGATCTTTTACATCTACAAACAATGTATAATTATCAGCAGGTGCATTCCAGTCTACACTTTTATTTGTACTAAAGTCTTTTATTACTCCCCATTTTTTCCAGTTATCTGTCATCCAAACAAATTTATATTGTAATTCTGAAGTAGTACCGGAAACATTTGCTGTTAATTTTATAGAGGAATTTTCTGGTTGAGGTGACTGCTTGCTCACTGTTATTCCGTTGTAATTCCAGTTGTTTGCCGCGTGAACATTTAGAGTAGGGCCGCTAACAATCAAAGTGAAAAAAAACGAAATTACTAAAATGCCTATAAATTTTTTCATGTTTCTTATTCCTTTCATATATAATAGATAATTCTAACGGAATTTATAGTAGCATATTTAGGTGTATTTTGTCAATATAATTGTTATAATATAGAAAAAATAGAAAGTGTTGTGCAGGATAGATATGAATTTTGTTTCAAAGAAAAATATAATAGTTTTAAAAATAAGAATTAGTATAATATTTTCTATACTTTCGTTTTTAATTGGATTTGTTGGAATATTTAACAGAATTTTAACTTATATTTTATTTGTGCTCATCATTATTTTGTATATATTTTTAATTGCATACTATTCACCAGAAAATTATAAAAGTAAATCTTACAGTATATCAAATGATTTAATAATAATAAATTGGGGAGTTTTTTTTCGCAAATCAGTTTCCATAAGTTTAAGAAAGTTGCAATTTATTGAACTTATACAAACGCCTGTGCAAAAATATTTTTCTTTATGTTCGATAGTTTTTTACACATCGGGCTCTAAGGCAACTCTTTCTAATATAGACGTTCCTATAGGAAACAAAATTGAAGATATATTTATAAGGAAGATTAATAATGAAATATTATAAACCTCATCCTTTTACTATTTTTGAATACTTATACAAATTCTCGTTTTTATTTATAATTCCATTACTACAACAACTATTAATAAAATCCAGAACTTTAACAGAAATAGTAAATACATTTGGATTAAATATTATTGTGATTTTTTTAATTATAGCATTTTCTGTAAGAGAATATAGTTCTTTGGGATATTGCAGTTCAAAATATCATTTTTATTTTGCTAAGGGTGTATTTATAAAACGGAGATTAACTATTCCATATAAGAGTATACATTCGGTTACTATTGTAAAACACGTTATACCTTCTTTAATAGGATCTGTAGCATTGAAGTTTAATACGCCAGCCAAAAAATCTAAGAAATTTGATATTAAAATTAATTTATCTGAAAAAAACTTGAAAATGACTTTAAAATCTATGTTTCCTGGAGCATCAGGTAAGGCCGTATATCGAGCAAATACATTTAAAGTATTTTTAATGTCAGCCTTTTGGTCGAATTCTGCCACAGGCCTTTTGATTCTTTCACCGTTTATAAATAAGCTAGGGTATTTAATCGGAGAACAAGCGAAAGAAAAGCTGTATTCTACTGTAAATTTGAGTACACAATTAGTTGCATTTGGTGTGCCACCTATAGCTGCTACTTTGGCTTATATTTTGTTGGTTGGCTGGGTAATCGCTTTTTTGACTCAGTTTTTTAAATATGCCGGATTTCGTGTTTTTAAAGCCCAAAATACATTATTAATAAATAGAGGTCTAATTAGCACATATAGTAGGATTATAGATCTAAATGATATAAACGCAATATCAATAAAACAAAGTTTACTAATGAAATTGCTGGGATTGAAGAGTATATATATAAATGCAGTTGGAAACAGCAAAGAAAAAGGAGAAAAAAACATGCTAATAGCATATGATTCTCCTAACGCTTTAAAAAAATCATTATATAACATAATTCCTAATAATATTTTTAGAAATTTAAGTAGTAATTCAAATCATGAAAAAAGTTTAGCCCAAATTTTCCCTGACAAAAAATCTTTTAAGAGTTTTATATTTGTTCCGTGTATTTTGTTTTTTACTTTGTTAGTGGTGTCATTTTTAATATATAGGCTAAAATTTTATGAACAGTTTATTTTGTTATTTTTTATATTTACAAGTCCTATTCTTTTATGGTGGATATTATTTAGAATGTTTGCTTATAAACACTCTAGCATAATTTTATATTCAGATACTATTGTGGCTAGTGGATATAACAGTTTGACATTAGTTTCAGGGAATATATGTTTAAATAAAATTCAGTCTATAGAGATAAGACAAAATATATTACAAAAAATTTCCAAAAGGGCTAATTTAAAGATATATATTCTCTCAGAACAACGAGACTCATTTATAATAAAACATTTAAATTTGTTTGAAGTTGAAAAAGTTGTTGAAAAAGTTAATATTTTATCTAATAAATAAATATATTGTTTTATATTTTGATTAAATATATCTATCGTTAAATCTCTTTTATAAGATTTAGTACTAACTCACACGATTTTTCAGCAGATATTTTAACAAATTTTTCATAGGCACATGCAGAGTCTTGATTGGCTCCATCAGAAATAGATCTTATAACAATAAATTTTACATCATTTATATAGCAAACTTGTCCTATACTTCCACCTTCCATTTCACAGGCAATGCCGTCAAATACTTCTTTTAAATATTTTTTTCTATCCATATTGTTTATGAACTGGTCTCCTGTTAATATAGTTCCTTTAGAGTACCTAAGATTCATTTTATTTAAAGAATTTATCGCTAGATTTATTAGATATTTTGAACATGGAATTTTTCTAATGTTTATTCCCGGGATTAAACCTATTGGATCTCCTATTGCAGATGTGTCTATGTCATGTTGTGCAACATTAGTGGCAATGGCTATATCAGAAATATGTAAGTTATTAGTCATAGATCCGGCTACACCTGTATTTATAATGTAATCTGGGGAAAATTCTAGTATCATAGTTTGAGCGCATATAGCAGCATTAACTTTTCCTGGTCCACTTTGAGCAACAACACATTCCTTATCTTCTATCTTACCTTTAATGTATTTTATGTTGCTTTTAATAAATTCGCTTTTATTTTTCATTTTGTTTAATAAAGATTCAATTTCTACTGGCATTGCACCTATTATTCCGATCATAATTTAACCTCCGAATCTGAATTTATTTTGTAGATATAGTAATATTCTAACATTAATAGAATTAATTGTTCAAGCCAAAAGTAAAAACATATTTAAGATTATCTATTTTTATGAAAGATAACTTTGACGATTTGGCACAGTGAATTGATTTTAATTGTGTTTTTTGATATACTTATTAAAGATGTTGTAAGACAAAGATTCGGGGGAGCTTGAATGGAGAATTTTGATAACATATGTAAAGGTTGCATGAAGGATATAGATGGAAAGGAAATCTGTCCTTTTTGTGGTTATAAACAGAGTGAGGAGCAGGAGACTCCATATTTAAAAAAGGGAGAAATTCTTGAACAACGATATTTAGTAGGAAAGGTTATTTGCACTAATAGCGAAGGGATAGGATATATTGCATATGATAATGTTTTGAAATCTCCCGTTTATATAAAAGAATTTTTTCCAGAAAGCTTGTGTTATAGAGCCTCAAACGGTTGCGAGGTAACAGTTAAAAGTGGATTTGAAAATCAATTTAAAACATGTATGAACAGTTTTTTAACATATTTAAGAGCGGTTGCTAGACTTAGAACTCTTTCTGCGCTTATTCCAGTTTATAATATATTTACAGAAAATCTAACTGCATATGCGGTTTATGAATGGGTAGAAGGAACTAAATTTACCGATTTTTTGAAAAAGAATGATAATTATATTAGTTGGGATGTTGCTAGAACATTGTTTATGCCGCTTCTTTCTTCGTTGAGTGAGATGAACTCTGTTGGGATACAGCATTTGGGAGTGTGTCCGGAAAATATTATAGTTACCAAAGAAAGTAAACTTAAATTGTTAGGATTTTCTATACCAGAAACGCGTAAAGTTGGTGCACCTATTCCTCCAACATTATATGATGGGTTTTCAGCTATTGAACAATATATTCCAAATTATCAAACTAATGAATCTACAGACGTATATTCCTTTGCTGCAACTTTATTTTTTTCTTTAACAGGTTCTGCGCCACAGAAATCATTAAAGAGAAGAACAGATGACAGAATATTTATTCCAACACATTTGCTAAAAGAGATACCTAGAAATATTATTTCTGCCTTGGCAAATGCTCTTCAGGTTTTTCCAGAGGATAGAATTCAAACCTTCGAAAAACTAAGAGAGGAACTCTCGACATCTAGATTAATTGTTAATAATAATGAGATATATAATACTAGAAGTAATATTGAGGAAAAAACAAAAGAGGCTCCTAAAAAATCGTACTTAATATTTGTGATTATTTCTGGTATAATTTCTATTATATTATTGGCAGGTATAGGCTTATTTTGGTTATTAGGGAGCAATTTAAATAATAAATTTTCACAGGATCAAAATCATTTGGAATCACAGTTTTCACAACCGAGTACATCATCATTGTTACCATCACAAACAAAGGTGCAGGTTCCAGATCTTGTAGGTAAAGATTATAAAACAATAAAATCAAAACCTAGTTCTGAGTATCAAGTACTGCTGTCATCTGAAGAGTTTAGCGAAAGTGTTAACGAAGGAATAATAATATCACAAGTACCTGGGGCATCAGAGCAGATGGATCAAGGGTCTGCAATACTTGTAACGGTGAGCAAAGGTAAAAAAATGAGAAAATTACCTGAAATAACTGGTTTAACAATTTCAGATGCTTCGCAAAGGGTTACTTCAGCAGGTTTTGTACCTATTCAAAAACAAGAATATAGTGATACGGTTCCTTCAGGGTCTGTAATAGGCTATGACGGGCATAATGCGGAGGACATGGCTGAATATGGAAGTGAAATTTCAATATTAGTAAGCAAGGGAAAACAAGCATAAACTTATTAAATATTTAATTAGATAGTAATAGCCTCCGATTTTAACGGAGGCTATAATTAATAATTATTTATTATTTTTTAATTCCCATTCGAGTTTCAGTATTTTGAATTAAGGTATAAAGTGAGGATGCAATTAACGGATAATCTTCAGAAATTATTTCAGGAGTAATTTCAACTTTGTTGTTTTTATTAATTCCTTTCAGGTTAAAAACATTTTCACCGGAACAAATGCAAGTTATATTTTCTTCTGCGATATTCATTGCGGCCGAAGACATTCCTCTGGAAATATTTTTAGGAACAGCAAAAAGTCCTTGAGGATTTTTTGAATTATTAGAATATATAAGTCTAAACATTTTATAAACAGAAAGCATTAAATATGAAGATACCTCGATTACGAGATCTTTATTATTTATTTTTTTCAGGAGATCGAAAATAACGATTAATGAATTGGATATGAGTTTTTTATTTAGTGTAGGTAATAAACTACCTTTAAATGCATTTTCTTTTTCGTTTGGATTGTTTTCTGGAATGTCTTCTACTTTTATTGTAATTCCAGATCTATCTGGAGTTTTTCCAAGAATATAATCACAAGAGACGTCATAATAATCAGCGCATCTAACAACAAAATCTAGACCACATTCCCTTATACCTTTTTCATAGTGCGAGAGAAGTGCCTGCGATATTTGTAAATCCATTGCTGCTTGTTTTTGGCTTAACTTTCTTTCTTTTCTTAGCAAAGTAATAATTCTAGGAAAATCGTTGTTCATGGGTTGTACCTCCGACAAAATATACAATATGTAATAGTATATAATATTCTAAACTTTTTGTAAAGCTCTTATATTTAGACAAATTATGATTATAAATTATATTATAGGGAGAGATCATCATTGAAATCATATCAAATTCATTTAATTAGACATGCGCAAACACAAGCAAATTTAAAAGGGCAGTATATAGGGGTAACAGATGTTTCGCTATCTCAAAGTGGGATAGAGGCTTTAAAAAACTTGAATAAAAGATATAAGTATCCAAATGCATCATTATTTTTTACAAGCCCTTTAAAACGTTGTATACAAACCTTAGATATAATTTATCCAGGGGTTACACCAGTTAAAGTAGATGGACTGAAGGAGTGTAATTTTGGTGATTGGGAATATAAAACCGCAGATGAGCTCGCAAATGATATAGCGTTTAAGAATTGGTTAAATGATTCTCAAAATATATCACCGCCTAACGGTGAAAGCGGAATGATATTTACGCATAGAATTTGCAAGGCTTTTGAAAATTTAGTTTTAAGTATGATGAAATCAGGTAAAACTCAGGCGGTAGTTGTAACACATGGTGGAGTTATAATGACTCTTCTTGCAGCTTATGGATTACCTAAAGCTAGTCCTTTTGATTGGATTGTTGAACCAGGTCACGGATATTCTTTAAGAATTATTCCCGGACTTTGGATGAGGGATATGGTTTGTGAAGTTTATGACAAAATTCCGTCTAATTTTAATGATAATAAAAACAGTGAGGAAATAATAAATATTGCAAGGGAGGCAGCTAATAGAGCATATGGCAAAAACTATGATAAAGATTAAACTATTATAATTTTTGAGGTGACTATTATGAAAGAATACAAAATAGCTTTAGTAAAGGGTGATGGCATAGGACCAGAAATTATAAATGAATCTGTAAAAGTTTTAAATAAAATTTCTAAGAAATACAATTTTAAAATACTTTATGAAAATGTATGTTTAGGAGGTGAAGCTATTGATAAGTTTGGAGCTGCGCTTCCCGATGAAACTATAACTAGATGTAAAAATTGTGATGCTATTTTACTAGGGGCTGTTGGGGGGCCTAAATGGGATAGTTTAACTGGAGTGAATAGACCAGAATCGGCCTTACTTGGGCTTAGAAAGGGGTTAAACCTTTTTGCTAATTTAAGGCCTGTTGTTGCTTATGAGTCTTTGTTATCTGTGTCACCTTTGAAAAAAGAAGTAATAGGTTCAGATCTTGATATTATGATTGTAAGAGAATTAACGGGAGGAATATATTTTGGAGATCACTCAACTATAGACGTAGAAGGGAAGACAGTTTCTTTTGATATAGAAAGATACTCTTCTAACGAAATAGAAAGAGTGGTTAGATTAGCGTTTGAGTTATCTAAAAAAAGGAATAAGAAGATTTGTAGTGTAGATAAAGCGAATGTACTAGATACATCTAGGTTATGGAGAAAGATAGTTGAGAAGGTTTCAAGGGAATATCAAGATGTAAAGCTGGTTAATATGTATGTGGATAATTGTGCTATGCAATTAATAAGAGATCCTAAACAATTTGATGTTATAGTTACGTCTAATATGTTTGGGGATATACTTTCGGATGAAGCTTCTATGATAAGTGGGTCTATTGGATTACTACCATCTGCAAGTCTAGGGGAATCAAAAATAGGGCTTTATGAACCTATTCATGGTTCTGCACCGGATATTGCAGGGCTTAATATAGCTAATCCTATTGCTTCAATTTTATCAGTGTCTATGATGTTGAAATACTCTTTTAATGAAGATGAGGCTTCAGATAATATAGTAAATGCTGTAAAGTCAACATTAAATAATTATTGTACAAGAGATATAAAAACTGAAAATAAAAAAGAGATTTCTTGTTCTAGGATGGGAACGCTTATATGCAGTAATATATAAAGTGTGCAATTTATGAAAAGACTATATTATAATGCATTTGTGCATATAATATAGCCTTTTTATAACGAATTTATAAATTTTAGTACGAGAAAAAGAGGGTAAATTTATGTTAAAATTGATTGTAGTTGGGCATTTATAGACAATGATATTAATGATTTAATGCATCTAAGATCATATTAGCACATTTATATACATTGCCTCCACCCATAGTTAAGACTAAATCCCCGGGTTTTGCGTTTTCTTTGATATATTTTGTGATATCTTCGAATGAATCAATACAGATAGAATTTTTAACTTTTTTACCTAGATCGGTTGAAAATATATTGTATGTGTTTTCTTCTCTTACAGCTAGTATTTCTGATATTATAACTTTATCTGCAATAGACAGGGCTTTTGCAAAATCATCAAGGAGAATTGCAGTCCTTGAATAGGTATGAGGCTGAAAAATTGCCCAGACTGTATTAAATTCCATAGACATTGCAGAACTTAATATTGCAGTAATTTCTGTTGGGTGATGAGCAAAGTCATCAGCAACTACAATATTTTTAGGGCTTCCTAGTACTTCAAATCTCCTATGAACTCCAGAAAATTCGTGTAGGGCCTTTTTGATGATGTCCTTATCAACACCGATATAGTCCGACACGGCGGCTGCAGCCAATGCATTGTATATATTGTGTTTACCAGGTACACTAAGGTTTATATCAGTAAAGATTTTGCCGTTTTTCATAAGAGTAAAACTTATTTTTGCGCCACTTTTTATAGTAATATTTTTGGCATAATAATTGTTATTTTCATTTAATCCAAATGTGAGTTTATTAATATTAATGTTTTTTACTACATCAGTTGAGTTTTTATCGTCGCCGTTGTATACGATCAGCCCAGAGGTTTGTTTGCAAAACTTGTTAAATGATTTTTTGATGTTTTCTAAGGATCCAAAATAGTCTAAGTGGTCGGCATCAATATTTGTTATGACAGATAAATATGGATGGAGCTGTAAGAAGGTATCTACGTATTCACAAGCTTCACATACTATAACATCAGAGGAACCAACTCTACTATTACCTCCAATAAAAGGAAGTTTACCTCCGATTATAGCAGTAGGATCTATATTTCCTGTTGTAAGTATTTGAGTTATCATTGCGGTTGTGCTTGTTTTTCCGTGTGTTCCAGAAACGGCTATAGATCTGTTGTATCTTTTTGTTATTATTCCAAGCATAACAGAACGTTCAATAGCAGGAATATTATATTCTTTTGCAGCTAAAAGCTCAGGATTATTTTGTTTTATGGCAGCAGTATATACTATAAGATCTTTATTTTTAACGTTTTCCTTTTTATGTCCCAAGACTACAGGTATGCCTAAAGACTTGATTCTTTCAAAAGTATCGGACTCATAAACATCTGATCCTGTAATTTCAAAGCCATGCTTATTTAGTATTTCTGCCATAGGGCACATCCCAGAGCCGCCTATACCTATAAAATGAATTTTTTTGATGTTATCTAATTTATTTATATTTTTTTCCAAGTTTATGCACTCCTAAAAATTTTATACATATATATTATATTGCATATTTATTGAAGAATAAATAGAATTCTAAGATTTAATATAAATTTTATTGTATTGTTAAAAATAAAGTTAAAAGATTAAATATACGTTATATTATGTAACGAGTTATACTAAATGAGGTTTTATAAAAATATTTATGTATCTTAAATAATATAGTTGTAGTTAATTGTTATCGAATTTTGCCAAATTTTAATTATTGTATTATAATAACTATAATATAGGTAATTTTATTTTTAAAGAGGTGTTTTTGTGGATTGGACAGAGATAATAATAACTGTAGAATCAAATGATGCTGAAAAGGCCGAAGCAATTGCACATATGACAGTCCCGTATGGTATATATATAGAAGATTACACTAACTTAGAGGACGAGGTTTTAGAAGTAGCAAATATAGATATTATAGATGAAGAATTATTAAAAAAAGATAGAACTAAAACACTTATACATTTATATGTAAGTCCAGAGAACAACCCTATGGAGGCGATTGCGTTTCTAGAGGAAAGATATAAATCAGAAAATATATCATTTGAGATAACAAAAAGTAACTGTATTATAGAAGACTGGATAAATAATTGGAAAAAATATTTTAAACCAATAAATATTGGTAATAATCTTTTAATAAGACCTATTTGGGAAAACAGTTTTAATGGAGATGGCAAAACTGTTATAAATTTAGAACCAGGCTTAGCCTTTGGAACAGGATCTCATGAAACTACAAAGCTTTGCTTAGAAATCTTAGAAAAGTATGTTAAAAAGGGTGTAGACGTTCTTGATGTTGGATGTGGAAGCGGTATTTTATCTGTAGCGTCTCTTTTGTTAGGTGCTAAGAGTGCTTTAGGAATAGACATAGATGAGATGTCGGTAAAAACGGCTAGGGAAAATGCCAAGTTGAATTCTGTAGATAGTAAGTTTAAGTCTATTTGTGGAAATCTTACCGATAGGGTATCTGGAAAATATGATATAATTATAGCAAATATTGTTGCTGATATAGTAATAAAATTAACAGAAAATATAGATAATTTTATGAAACAAGATACAATATATATTATGAGTGGAATAATTGCTTCGCGTGAAAGTGATGTTAAAAATATTTTACAAAATAAGTTTACAATTATAGAAGAAAAAGTGGATAAAGATTGGATTGCATTAGTAGCTAAGTTGAAATAGTTGTATTAATAATTTGACAAGAAAGAGGAAAATATATGAAAAGTTTAGCTAGATATATAAAACCATATATAATTACTTTATCATTTTGTTTTATAGTTCTTTTTGTTGAGGCAATATGCGAGTTAAATTTACCTAATTTAATGTCTAACATAATAAATGTTGGGATACAAAATAGCGGCATTGAAAATTCTGCTCCAGAAGCTATAAGTAGTGATGGCTTTAAATTGATGACTGACTTTATGACAAGTTCTGAAAAAAGTACTGTCTATGCAAACTATACATCTATTAAATCTGGTGGATTATCTACAGAATATAATGAATATCTTTCTAAGTACCCTCTTTTATCAGAGGAAGATATTTATGTATTAAAAAAAGGCCATAAGGCAAGCATTGAAAAATTAGATAATTGTTTTAATAAGGCCGCTATGACTATGGTTTTAACATTTAAACAAATGTCTGAACAAAATGAGGTTGCTAAAAATGCGAGTAATGATATATCAGATATAAATTTAGATAGTCTATATAAAATAATGCCGGCATTAGATAACTTATCTGATGATAAAATAAATGATTTAAGAGAAGCTGCGGGTTCAATTGATGATTCAATTTCTTCGCAGGTAGCACAAATGCTTACTCAACAGTTTTATAGAGAAGTAGGGGTAGACTTATATTCAATACAAAGTAATTATATTTATAAAACCGGTGGATTTATGGTTTTAATGACATTGTTTAGTGCAATAGCGGCTATAGTTGTTTCTTTCTTTTCTTCCAGAATTTCAGCAGGTGTTTCTAGGTTTCTTAGAAGAGACGTATTTAAAAAAGTTGAAAGTTTTTCTAATGCAGAGTTTGACAAATTTTCGACTTCATCGCTTATAACTAGAACAACAAACGATATAACACAAATACAAACAGTGTTAGTGCTTGCGATTAGAATGGTTTGCTATGCACCAATTATAGCAATAGGTGCTACTATAATGGCTACAAGAAGATGCTCTTCAATGAGTTGGATAATAGTTTTAGGAACATTATTACTATTTGCTTTGATAGCGGTTATATATTTTTTGGCAATGCCTAAATTTAAAATAATTCAAAAGCTAGTTGATAAGTTAAATTTAGTAACTAGAGAAAGTCTTAGCGGTATGATGGTTATAAGAGCTTTTGGAACACAAAAGTTTGAGGAGAGTAAATTTGAAAAGGCCAATGGAGAGTTAACAAAGGTTAATCTTTTTGTTAATAGAGTTATGGTTCTTATGATGCCAGCTATGACTTTTATTATGAACGCCATAAGCGTGTTAGTTGTTTGGCAGGGGGCTCATCAAATATCGGAGTCTAACATGCAAGTTGGAGATATGATGGCATTTATGCAATATACTATTCAAGTTATAATGTCGTTTTTAATGATATCACTTATGTTTATTTTAATACCTAGGGCTTCTGTATCTGCAGATAGGATAGCGGAGGTCTTAGAGACAGTTCCCGTTGTAAGTGATAAAAATAATACAGTTAAATTAAATCCTAATCATAAAGGTAAGATAGAGTTTAAAAATGTTTCTTTTAAATATCACAATGCTTCTGAATGCGTTCTTAATAATATAAGCTTTGTATCAAATCCAGGAGAAACCACGGCCTTTATAGGTTCAACTGGTTCTGGAAAGTCAACGCTTGTAAATCTTATACCCAGGTTTTATGATGTTACACAGGGAAGTATTTTATTAGATGGTGTTGACATAAGAGATATCTCGCAGCACGATTTAAGAGAAAATATAGGATATGTACCTCAAAAGGGTATATTGTTTTCTGGAGATATTGCTTCTAATCTAAGATATGGGGATAAAAATGCTACTAATGAGGATATTAAAATTGCTACTGATGTAGCGCAAGCAACAAAGTTTATTGAATCAACAGAGAAGGGACTTAGTAATCCTATATCACAGGGAGGATCAAATGTATCTGGAGGGCAAAAGCAGAGATTATCTATAGCAAGGGCCCTTGTAAAAAAAGCAAAAATATATATTTTTGATGATAGTTTTTCTGCTCTAGATTTTAAAACGGATTCAAAATTAAGAAAAGCCTTAAAGGACTATGTTACTGACGCTACAATTTTGTTAGTAGCTCAACGAGTAAGTACTATCATGAATGCGGATCAAATAATAGTTTTGGATAAGGGGAATATTGTTGGCAAAGGCACTCACAAAGAGCTTTTGGAATCTTGTGAAACTTATAGAGAAATAGCAACATCTCAACTATCAAAGGAGGAATTAGCATGAGTAGTTCTGTAAAAACCTCCCCAAAAGTAATGAACAAAAAGAATCCACATGGAAATTCTTTTGAAAAGGCTAAAGATTTTAAAGGAACACTAAACAAACTTTTAGGCTATCTAAAAGAATATAAAGTAAGCCTAGTTATAGTTGTTATGTTAGCAATTATTTCAACTGTTTTTTCGATTGTTGGTCCCAAAATATTGGGGCAAGCTACAACAGAAATATATAATGGTATAATAGGTAAGATTTCTGGATCTGGATTTGGCATAGATTTTAATGTGATTGGTAGAATAATTTTAACTTTATTACTACTATATACTTTAAGTTTTGCATTTTCTTATATTCAAGGATATATTATGACATCAGTTTCAATGAAACTTACTTATAAACTAAGAAATGATATCTCTAAAAAAATAAATCGTATACCATTAGGTTATTTTGACACTACTAATCATGGAGAAGTCTTGTCTAGAATTACAAATGATATAGATACTCTTAGTCAGAATTTAAATCAGAGTGTCACACAGCTAATAACGTCTGTAACAATATTATTAGGAATAGTTGTTATGATGTTAACTATTAGTTGGCAGTTAACCCCTGTGTCAGCTTGTATTATACCGATTTCTTTACTTTTTATTATGATTGTTGTAAAAAGATCTCAAAAATATTTTAAATGGCAGCAAGAATATCTTGGAAAATTGAATGGTCATATAGAAGAAATGTATAGTGGCCATAATGTGATGAAAGCATTTAACGGAGAAGAGGACTCTGTTGAAAAATTTAATGGTTATAACGAAAAACTGTATATGTCATCGTGGAAATCTCAGTTTTTTTCTGGTTTAATGATGCCTATTATAAATTTTGTATCTAATTTTGGATATGTTATTATTTGCATATTAGGTGGGTATTTAGTTACTAAGAATGGACTGCCTGTTGGAGATATTCAAGCATTTATACAATATGTAAAACAATTTACTCAACCTGTAGTTCAGGTCTCAAATATTTCGAATATACTTCAACAAACAATGGCTGCGGCAGAAAGAGTTTTTGAATTTTTAGAGGAAGCTGAAGAGATACCAGAGGATGAAGACCCAATTAAAATTAGAAAAAATGGAGATCCAACAGATAATCCTAAATTGATAGACGGAAGTGTGCAGTTTGCGCATGTAAAATTTGGGTATAATCCTGACAAGATTATTATTAAAGATTTTTCTGCAGTTATCGAACCAGGGAAAAAAGTTGCGATAGTAGGACCTACTGGTGCTGGAAAAACTACAATGGTAAAATTGTTAATGCGTTTTTATGACGTAAATGATGGAGCTATTTTAGTAGATGGATACAATATAAAACATTTTAAAAGAAATGATTTAAGATCTCAGTTTGGAATGGTGCTTCAGGAGACTTGGCTATATAACGGGACGATTAGAGATAACATAAGATATGGCAAATTAGATGCAACGGATGAAGAAGTTATAGAAGCTGCAAAAACCGCTCAAGCCGATTTCTTTATTAGAACTCTTCCAAATGGATATGATATGGTCTTAAATGAAGAAGCAAGTAATGTGTCGCAAGGACAAAAGCAATTATTAACAATTGCAAGAGCAATTTTAGCTAATCCTAAGATACTAATATTAGATGAGGCAACAAGTTCTGTGGACACAAGAACAGAGTTGCTCATCCAAAAAGCGATGGACAATTTAATGAAAGGAAGAACAAGTTTTGTTATTGCCCATAGACTTAGCACAATAAGAGATGCAGATTTAATATTGGTAATGAACAATGGAGATATAGTTGAACAAGGTAATCACAATGAGTTAATGAAAAAGAATGGATTTTATGCAAGCTTATATAATAGCCAGTTTGAGCAATAATAAAAATATATGGGCAACTAGTATCAAATTATGATTTTCAATTAACGTTAGTAGATGCAAAAGAGTTAAAAATAAAATAAACCCCATCTTTTTGATTTGGTGGGATTTATTTTTTTGTAAAAATGTTATGGTTAAAAATTTTCAATTATTGAAGATCTAATTCGCTAGCAGCAAGCATTATACCAAGTTTAGCGCTATGAAAATTTAGACCGCCTTGCATCCAAACAGCATATGGTTCTCGTAATGGTGCATCGGCAGAAAGTTCTATAGATGCGCCTAATGTAAACGCACCGGCAGCCATTATTACTTGATTGTCGTATCCTGGCATATCCCAAGGCTCCGGTGTAACAAAGGAGTCTATAGGGGCACCTTTTTGGATTCCTCTGCAGAAGGCTACTAGAGATTCGGGTGTACCTAGTTTTATAATTTGAGTTATGTCATATCTAGGTTCATTATATTTTGGAGAAATCTCATAACCAAGTAATTCAAACAAACATGATGCAAATACAGCTGACTTTAGCGCTTCACCTACAACATGGGGAGCATTGAAAAAACCCATAAAAAGTTCTCTATTTTTACCTAATGTTGCACCGATCTCTTTTCCTGTTCCGGGAGTTGTAAGCCTATATGAGCATAGTTCGATGAGATCTTTCCTTCCAGCTATATACCCACCAGTTGGAGCTATTCCTCCTCCAGGATTTTTAATTAAGGATCCTGCGATTAAATCTGCACCTGTTGATGTAGGCTCGGATTTCTCTACAAATTCACCGTAGCAGTTATCAACCATAACTATACATTCAGGTGCCTTTGAATGAACTATATTACATACTTTTTCTATCTCTGCAACTGATAGGGATGGCCTTAATGAGTAACCTCTTGATCTTTGAATATATACCATTTTAAGTCCGGGTTTTACACGTTTTTTAATTTCGTCATAATTTAGTCTTCCATCTGGTTTTAAGTCAATTTGTTCATAATTTATTCCGTAATCTTTTAAAGAACCATTGCTTGATTTGTTTATTCCGATTACAGCTCTAAGAGTATCATATGGTAGACCTGTTACGCATAACATTGTATCTTTAGGTCTAAGGATACCAAAAAGGGCGACAGTTAATGTGTGAGTTCCACTTACAAAGTTATGCCTAACAAGTGCATCTTCTGTATCAAATGCGGATGCGAAAATTTTATCTAGAGTTTCTCTGCCACGATCATCATATCCGTACCCAGTTGATGCTATAAAATGATTTTCGCTAGCTTTATTATCAGTAAATGCTTTTAAAACTTTTTGTTGGTTGTATTCAGTGATGCTATCTATTTTTTTAAATATATTTTCGCATAATGATATTGATTTGTCGGAAGATTTTAAGACTTTATCGTTTATTTTAAAAAACGGATTTTGCATAACTTGGCTCCTTAATATTTTTAATATCTTAATATAAACTTGGTATTACTGACGATAATTCGAATAATATATCTTTTGAACTTTTAAGATCATCTTTATTTATCATGCTTATTGCTGAATGTAAATATCTACACGGAATTGATACACAAATGGCTCGAACACCATTTCGAGATAAATGAATTGCACCAGCATCGTTTCCTCCGGATATTACATTTTTAGTTTGAATTTTTATGTTTAATTTTCTTGATAGATCAAGTGTTAAATTATATAATTCCTTATCATATATTGTTGATCTATCCATAAATGGGATAACGGCTCCGTTACCTAATTTGCAAACAGTTTTGCAGTCTTCAATTTGCGGGATATCTGATGCAGTTGTAGATTCAACCACTATGGCGAAATCTGGGTTTACGCTGTATGCTGCAGTAGTAGCACCTCTTAGTCCTATTTCTTCTTGTACTACGAAACTAAAGTACACATCATATGGAAGATCTGATTTTATTAAATCAATTAATAGAAAGCACCCAGCCCTGTCATCTAAAGCTTTAGATTTTATAGTATTTCCGGAATCATCAAATATAGAATCAAAGTGTATACTATCACCTAGATTTACATATTTTATAGCTTGTTCTTTGTTTTTAGCACCTATATCTATGTACATATCGGATATTGGAATAGGTGATTCCCTGTCATCGGAACTTGTAAGATGAATTGGCTTTATTCCGATTATACCTTCGATATGATTTTTACCTATTGTTACACCTTTTGCGTGAACGACTTTGCTATCTATGCCACCTACAGAAGAAAATTTTAATAAGCCTTTATCTGTAATGTATGTTACGATAAACCCTACTTCGTCCATATGGGCGGATATTAAAAGTTTTGATTTTGGTTTTGACTTCCCTTTTTTAAAAGCTATTATATTACCTAAGTTGTCAATTTTATAAGAATCAACAAAATTAGATATTTCAGATATTATAATATTTTTTATATCTTGTTCATCGCCAGATATTCCATTTGTCATACACAGGGTTTTAAGCAACTTTAAGCTAGTCATTACACATCCCTCCATTTTTTATATATAATGAAAGTAACTTTGCAGTATTTTTAATATCATCTAAGTTTACAAGTTCATTTGGTGTATGCATATATCTTTGGGGTATTGATAGAAGTCCACATGGAACACCGCTTTTTGAAATGGAAATTTTATCTGCATTTGTACCGGTATTTGACCCCATAATTTCTAGTTGATATGGAATATTATATTTTTTAGAAAGTTCTACAAATTTATTGCTTATTTTTCTAGACAAAGGTGGAGCAATTCCAATCATAGGGCCGCATCCAAGTTTTCCAGATTTTTCTTCTGAAACATCTAGTTGAGAGGCGAAGCTCACATCAACAACTATAGATTCGGTAGGATTTAGTGAATAGACTGCTGTTTTTGAGCCTTTTGAGTTTGTTTCTTCTTGTGAACTTAGAACAATACTAACTTTTGAACTCAGTTTTTCTTTTGATAGAATTTCTGCACATTTAATAAGAGCAGCCACACTAGCTCTATTATCGAGGGAACAACATGATATGTTATTGTTTAGTAGTTTTTTAAATTTAGGATAATAAGACAAGGTATCCGATGGTTTAACAATAGACTTTAATTCATCATATGTAAGACCTGTGTCTACATATAAATCTGAAATTTTTTTAAATTTTTTATTTTTGTCTGAGTCCGTAAGATGGGGAGGAACAGAAGTTACAATACCTAAAATATCTTTTGTACCGTGTATTTTTAAAACTGATCCAGGTAAAACTCTGCAATCAACACCACCGCAAGGGGCAATTTTTAAAAAACCTTCTTTTGTTATATATGTAACAACCATTCCGATTTGATCTATGTGAGCATCTAACATAATATGCTTTTTAGAATCTAAATTTCCAAAAGTTACAATGACATTATTATTTTTATCTATTTGAACATCGGAATAATTTAAAAACTTTTTTAGAGCAAATTCTGATATTTGTAGCTCTGAACCAGAGATTCCGGTATTAGTACAAAGTTCAAAAATTAAATTTTCCATAATAATCTCCATCCTGCCGTAAAAAAAGTATCAGCGTAAACGGTGATAAGGAGGCTGATAACGGCAACTTTTTAATTATAAAATATAATTTAATGGTTTAACATTGGTGGCCAAATGTTATGCGCCAAATTTTAAGCGCTAATATTTGTATGATTGTAAATCTGTTGTTTATTAAGGATACGTGAGATTTACAGTATTTTTGAGTAACATTGCGATTGTCATAGGTCCAACACCTCCGGGAACAGGTGTTATGTAAGAAGCTAAACTTTGAACATTACTAAAATCAACATCACCACAAAGTTTATTATTACTATCTTTGTTAATTCCAACATCTATTACAACTGCTCCAGGCTTTATCATATCTTTAGTAATAAATTTTGGTTTTCCAACAGATGATACCAAAATATCTGCGCTTCTACATATTTCTTTTAAACTTTTTGTTTTGCTGTGACAAATAGTAACCGTGGCATTGCTGTGCAGCAGCAACATAGCGGTTGGCTTTCCTACGATATTACTTCTACCTATAATTACGCAGTGTTTGCCTTCAACAGAAATATTATAAGACTTTAAAATCTCCATAATACCGGCGGGTGTACATGGTAATAATTTATTATTGCCGAGTACGATCTTTCCAACATTTATTTCACAAAAAGCATCTACATCTTTTGAGGGATCTATAGATTCTATTACAGAGGTTTGATCTATATGGCTAGGTAACGGAAGCTGAACCAAAATGCCATGAGTATTTTTATCGTTATTTAATTTTTTTATTAAATTTATTAATTCGTTTTGTGTAACAGTGTTTGGCAACGAGTATTCTTTAGATTTTATATTAACCTCATTACAAGCATTTTTTTTATTGTTTACATATATTCTAGATGCAGGATCGTCACCAACGATTATTACTGCTAATACAGGTTTAATTCCTAAATTTTGTAATTTTCTTACGTTTTCAGCTACTTCTAATTTAACTTTTTTTGCAACAGCTTTGCCATCCATAATAATAGCCATATTTTGACCTCCTAACGAAGTTATTTCGCAACAATATTGTTTACTTTTTTGATTTTAAATATTGTTAAAAGTGTTAAAGAGATTATAACACTTAAACATGCTAACACTTGAGAAACTTTCAGGTTTATAAATGGAATCATTAAACTATCAGTTCTAAGACTTTCAACAAAGAAGCGTTCAATGCCATACCAGGCAATATATAGTAAAAATATTTGACCATTATATTTTCTAAAGTTTCTACTGAATATTTCTAATAATATAAATCCTAATAAGCACCACAAAGATTCGTATAAAAAGCAAGGATGGACAGGACTCTGAGTTTCTAAAAGAGTGTTTTCGCTTATCATTCCCCAAGGAAGATTAGTTGCAGTTCCAAAGGCCTCCTGATTTATAAAGTTTCCCCATCTGCCGATACATTGTCCTATTAAAAAACTAATGGAGGCAATATCCAAAGTGGCAAATATATTTATTTTTTGAATTTTAGCAACAATAACACCTACAATGAATGAGCCTATTATTCCTCCATATATAGCAAGTCCACCTTCATGAATTTTGAATATATATGATGGGTTTTTTAAATAAAAATCGCTAGGATAAAATATTACGTAGTATAATCTGGCACCTATTATGCCAGCTATTAATCCTAAAATTATAACATCAATGAGTTTGTTTTTATCAATTTCAAATCTTTTTGAATTTAGCATTGCGTATCCTGAAGCTAAAATAAATCCTATTGCTATGATGATTCCATACCAATAAATTTTGTAATCACCAATAGAGAAGGCAACAGGATCTATTGTAAATTCAATTCCAAGCCCGGGAAATGCTACATGATACATTAGTTATTTCCTCCTTTTATAGGAGAAACAATAGATAGAGATGAGTTGTCAGTGTTTAACTGTTCATTTAATCTGTTGTTTATATCCTCTAAGGAGCATGAAATAACTTTGTTAATATAATCGAAAAATTCTCTATTAGAAAATGCAAAGCTTATTAATGAATTTGCTATATTTTTTGTACTGTTAAGAGAAGATAAAATTTTTCCGTAAACGGATCTTTTAGCAAGATTAAATGTTTTATTGTCTATTTTATTTTTATGAAGTTTATCTATTTCTTCTTTTATTATTTTTGCTGTTTGATCAGGATCCTTGGATTCACCTGAAAATATGACTGCAGCATATCCGGGCCCATCAAAATATTCGTTGTCAAAAGAGGAATTTATCAAATTGTTGTCCATTAACCTGTTATATAATGAGGAAGACTTGCCAGCTAATATTTCTAATAATATATCTGTTTGAGCTATTTTAGATGAGTTTAAGGTTAATTTATTTAGTGATTCTTTAAAACCTAATTGAAATATTGGAACTGAAATTTCGAAATGTTGTTCAATTCTTTGGCGAACGACTGATTCGGGTTCTTCCGGGAATATGTTTTCTATTTTGTAAGATTTTTTATCTGGTAGAAGTGAGTCAATTAAGTTTAGTGTTTTAGTTTCATTAATATCTCCACAGATGCATATTGCCATGTTTTTGGGGGTGTAAAATGAGTTGTAGCATTTATATAATTTTTCTGCGGTTATATTTGATATAGATTCTACAGAACCGGCTATATCTATTTTGACAGGATGATTATGATACATTGCTTGGAGAAGGTTAAATAGGACTTTCCACTCAGGATTATCATCATACATTTTAATTTCTTGTCCGATAATTCCTTGTTCCTTTTGAACAGTTTGTTCTGTAAAATAAGGGTCATTAACAAAATCGATTAAGATTTTTAGAGATTCTTCAAAATTTTCTGTACATGAAAACAAATAACATGTTTTATCAAATGATGTATATGCATTGGCAGAAGCACCTGTTTTTGCATATTTTGAAAAGGCATCGCCATCTTCACTTTCGAATAATTTGTGTTCTAAATAATGAGCAATTCCATCAGGAACTTCAGTAATGTTAGAGTTCTCTGATAATTTAAACTTTGTATTAATTGAACCATATTTAGTTCCGTATATGGCATAAGTTGAGCTATAGCCTTCTTTTTTATAGAGGTATATATCAGTCCCAGATCTATGAGTGGCTTTTATATATTTTTCGCCAATACAATCATTTTTCATTTCGATTATTTTCATATTAAAACCTCCTTATTTAATCGTTTTTATCAAGAACATAAATTGTATCTAAACTTACTTTTTTTGCGGCGTTTATGATGTCTTCTTTTGTAACATTGTTAATTTGTTCTGCTTGTTGTTCTGGTGTTAAGATATTATTGTCAAATATTTGGGAGATATAAAAGTTTTCAAGGCCTTTTAAGCTATCTGATAAGCTTTTATAATAGTTAGAAAGAGAGAGTTTTATGGAGGAAATATCTGTTATATCGAAATCTCCGTTTTTAATGGATTCTAATTGGTTAAGAATTTCATTTTTAGCTTTTTCTATATTTTCCTCTTCAACGCCGCTTTCTACCATAATTATACCTTTAAATTTGTCATATTTTGCAATGCAATAATAACAAAGGCTCATTTTTTCTCTTACGTTTAAAAATAGTTTTGAATGTGGTGTTCCTCCAAACAGTGCATTCATAACTCTTGCTGCATTTACTTTGTTGTCAGGTAAGGCAATACCTGATCTAAATCCCATAACAAGCTTACATTGAGAAACTTCCATTTTATCCTTGTATTCATTAACTTTATCAGATGATTTTATTATTTCCGTTTGAGCTAAAGGAGAAAAATTTCTTTTTAGTAAAGATAGTTCTTTACTAAAAATTTCAAATGTTGCTTTATAATCTGAGTTTCCGATCATTATTATTTCTATTTGCGAAGTTTTTATAATATTGTTCCATGCTTTATATATGTCCTTACCTGTTAAACTTGAAATTTGTTTTTTAGTTCCGAATCTATTTGTCCCAAATTTTTCGTTAGCACACATTAATTCCTCACATCTAAGTTTAGAATAAATTCTTTTATCGTTGAATTCTGAGTCTATTAGTTCTGTTAGTTGACGTTTTTCTTGTTCAGTATCCTCTTTATTAAATTCATTGTTTTCTAAATTTGGATTGAATAGAATTGAACACAATAATTTTGTTATATTTTCTGATACTTTTTTTTCATTTAGTGAGTATTCATCATTTATTCCAGTAATTGATATAGTTAAGGCCTGATTATCACCTACTTTATTTACAGATTGATTTATTTTTGCTCCATATAATTCTGAAAGTTTTTCATTCATTTTTACAAGGCTGGGGTAATCTTTGCATGATCTACTTAGTATTAGAGGGATTATTGCGTTTATAGATGCGGTCTCAGGACTAAGTGGCAGGATCATTGTAACAGAGATTCTGGTTGTTTTAAAGCGAGTATCTTTTATAGAGAGAAAGTTTACGCCGTTGCAAATTTCTAATTTTTTAACGTTTTTCATTGTATTCAACCCCCTGAAAATTTTTGCATATTAACTATAATTATAGCATATGTGAGAAGTTTATAAAAGCAATTAAAGCATATATTATATTATTTAAGCATGGCAGCACCAATTATACCTGCATCATTGCCCAAAGAAGCAAGACATATTTTTGTTTGCTTTGTAGAATACCTGCTATATCTTTCATTTTTAACTGTTTCCTTTAAAGGATTTAAAAGAGTTTCGCCTTGTTTACTTACGCCTCCGCCTATACATATGATATCTGGTTGAAATATATTTACAATATTTGTAATTCCACATGCGAGATATGAAATATATTTATCGATGACTTTTTTGGCGAGTTGGTCACCGTTTTTTAGAGCTTTGAATGGAGTTACAGCAGATACGTTTTTTATATTTCCTCCAATATATTTCCACATTATGCTGTTATTTCTAGTAGAAGTTAAAGCTTTTTTAGTCAAGTATGCTAATCCAGAGGCTGAAGCGTAGCGTTCAAAACAACCTTTTCTTCCACAGGAGCATTTTGTTCCGTTATGGACTATAACCATATGTCCTAATTCAGCGCCGTTAAAATTGGATCCGGTATATATTTTACCGTCTATAATTATGCCGCCGCCAATGCCGGTACCTAGTGTTACAGCTATTGCTGATTTATATCCTCTCATAGATCCGGCAATATATTCTCCATACGCAGCAGCATTTGCGTCGTTTTCTATTTTAATCGGTTTTTTTGTTAGCTTAGTCATCGTTTCTACTATTTTCCAATTATGAAAATATAAATTAGCGCAAAATTCAACTATACCAGTTTCTTTATTTGTAGAACCAGGAACACCAATTCCAATAAATTTAATATCATTCATGGTTAAAGAGGCCTTTTTTAGAACATCAAAACATAAATTGGCCATATCTTTACAGATTTCGATTTCTGGACGTGGAATAGCTGTTTTACAAGTTGATTTTGCTATTATTTTATAATTAGAGTTAACTACTCCGGCAACAATGTTTGTGCCACCAAGATCTATTCCTAAATAGTACAATTTTAATATCCTCCTAAAAAAATCCTTTGAAAATATGATATAATATAAATGAACAATAATCAATTGGATTATATGACAAAAGGAGCACATATTATGAGTGGAGAATTTATAAGGTCTGAATTATTATTAGGATATGATAATATAGAGAAATTAAAGCAATCTAAAGTTGCAATATTTGGAATAGGCGGAGTGGGATCTTATGTTACAGAAGTTCTTGCTAGAAGCGCTGTAGGCTCATTTGTGCTTGTTGATGATGATGTAATAGTAGACTCTAATATTAATAGACAAATAATAGCACTTAATAGTACATTAGGAAAAAGTAAGGTTGATGTGGCTAAAAATAGAATTTTAGATATTAATAAAGATGCTAAAGTTACAACATATAGGATGTTTTATACCAAAAATAATATTATAAGCGATATGTTAGGTGACTGTGATTATATTATTGATGCAATAGATACGGTATCTTCAAAGATAGAGCTTATTTGTGAATCCAAAGAAAATAATAGGCCTATAATAAGTTGTATGGGAACAGGGAATAAATTGAATCCGTTATCTTTAAAAATTGCGGATATTTATGAAACAAAAATGTGTCCTTTGTGTAGAGTTATGAGAAAAGAATTAAGATCAAGGGGAATAAAAAATCTAAAAGTTGTTTACTCCGAAGAACCACCAATAAGGCCATTAGATAATGAAAAAGCTCAGAACGATACATCTTTACATAAAAAAAGAAAAACAGTTGGGAGTGTATCATTTGTGCCATCTGTTGCCGGGATAATAATAGGATCCGAGGTTGTAAAGGATTTGCTTGCAGAATAATATACAATAAACATTAGATTTTGAGTTATTGCGGTCTATAATTTGAAACGTTTTAAAAATTCACAATGTATTTTGGGAAAATCTACAACCACAGTAGTTTTGTCTATACAAATTATATTTTTCTGATAAAATGATTGATCGTTTAAATCCGTCTTTCTTCTTAAAATCAGAGTATAGGTATTTTATACCATAAAGGTCAGAAAGTTCTTTACCTATCTCATTTAATTTTTGAGAGTTTTTAAGAGGACTAATTGATAAGGTTGTGGTGAAATAATCAAAGTTATTTTTCTTTGCAATTTTTGCTGTTTTTTCAAGCCGTAACTTATAACATTTGTAACATCTGTTTCCACCTTCCTTATCATTTTCATTGCCGTTTACGGTTTGTAAAAATTCATATTCATTATACTCAACGTCTAAAATATTTACATCATTTTTGGTAGGAAATAAATTGATGAATTTTTTTTGTTCTTCTAATCTTTTAAAATATTCAGTCTCAGGATAAATATTTGGATTATAAAATAATATTGTTATTTTGAAAATATGAGAGAGATATTCTATAACATAAGAACTACAAGGGGCACAACAACTATGCAATAAAAGAGAAGGTGTTGTACTTAAATTACTTATTTCTTTTAAAATTTCTTCTAATTTTTTTTGATAATTTACTTTCATAAAATTCCCCTTAACTAAATATCTGATAAAATTTCATCTATGTTTTTTCCTTTTTTAGAATTATTTTTTTTAAGAGTTTTTTTAGGTATTTTTTTATTTGTTTTATGTTTTACAAATATGATTATAGAAAATACAAATATGAAGTATATGATTAGCATTCCGACGATAAAGAATACACCGCTCGGGTTTAGTATGTTTGAATTATATTCTATTTCAATATCAGAGACATTTAAATTTATAGAAATATCATCTTTTACTCCAGAGTTGAAGTCAGTTGAATCAACAGTTTTTATTAAATACGGCGTTGTGTATGTAAGTTTAGCAGTGTCTTTTTTGTTTTTTTCATGTATAGTATATTTTAGTGGAATTCCTGATATGTCATTTAATAATGAAGATTTTATACAAAATTTATCTGTTAAAACAGCATTATTGTAGGCCCTAAACTTATTTTCTTTTATCGAATATGATATATGATTTTCACTCCCAAACATTTTTTTAATACAATTATCCAACTCGTCTATACTTCCACTAATAGAAGAATGACAAATTAGATTTTCATCATTTTCTTTGGGAGAAATATTAATATTAGGAATGGCAATCAAATAGTTTATAGAATAGTTAAACGATGCTAGATTATCCTTTGTGTAGTTTAAATTTATATTTCTAGAAAAATGACCGTTTCCTTCAACTACTAAGTCTATGTCTATTGAATCTGGGATAAATGTTTCTATTTCTAAAATTTTTAATTTTGTTATTAAATTATTATTTGTAGCTGAAAAAGTATCATTGTTATTTATTTGTCCGAAAGGTTCCCAATTAAACTTATTGTATATAAAGCCAGAATTTAAACTTTTAGGAGAACTATATGTGTAATTAACTAGTACAGGTTTAGCACTTTCTGTAAGGTATAAAGATGTGTCTATATATTCTTCAAATATTTGTTGCTTTTTTAATACAGATGTATTTTCAGAATCATAATAATATTTTATAGAATCATTGAATGTAGAATTTAGAATCATTGAAGTAACTTTTCTTAGGTTTTCCATACTTAGGTTATAATAAGATATTTTAAAATCTTTTGAGTTTTCAGTATCAATCCATTCAGAATTAAAGCTAAAATTATTGTCAATTCTTGAATTCATATAACTTAATATAGAATCGCCTAGTTTATTATATGTGTATGATGGAATAGAAATAGTTATAGTTCTGTCAAAAGTATTATTTAATGTGTTTTTTGTATCTATGGATATACTATTTATCGGATTATAGTCCATATTATTAAAATGGATTTTGTTGTCCGTTTTATATATTGAGTCACCCAGAATGAGTTGAGTTTCTGCGCAGTTAAAATAAGTTTTAATGTTTTTTAAATTTGGATCTTTAGACATTTTTTGAGGTATAAATGATAAAATATCTAAACTGTCGAAGTCTTCATAAACGATACTACCGTTTGTAAATATAGTGCTTGATTCACACAATGTTATGTTAGGATTAAGGCCCATTATTGAACTTAATTTTGATGAATATTCATCTTTAGAGGAAAAATTTATGGTGAATATATAGGATATATAAGCGTCATTAGACAATTTTTTATATTCCATAATTTTAGGACAATTGGATTCTATTAATGAGTCAAGAAAATATTCTTGTTCAGAGTTTATACCTATAGTATTCGATGAAAAGTTACATGTCATAGTTCTAGAACCGGAAAAGTTTTTATCGATTTGTAAAGTTGTATAGATAGATGTGGTTTTGTTATTTTTGCATCCACATAATGTGCAAATTAAGACTACAATTATTGATAATGTAAAGGCAATTTTTAGTTTTGTACTCATGGGTATCCTCCGTTATGTAGAATGTAATGTATGCGATAAAGACATACAAAAAATGTTTTATATAGTTTGAGTGAATTTATGACAATATTATCCCACAATGAGAAATCTAATGCAACAATCAATTTTTTATAAAAGTTGGGAGCTATATATTTTTCATAATGAATTTGTTTAGGAATTAAAAAATAGGAGATATAAGCTTTTATGTATAAATTTAATAAACATTTTTATTCTTTGAATGAGTATTTGAAAAATACATTTAGACAAAAGATTTACAAAATTTCTTTGAGTTCTGGACTAAGTTGCCCAAATAGAGATGGGAAGATAGATACTAGAGGATGCATATTTTGTAGTAAGGGTGGATCTGGAGAGTTTGCTGAGGACTACAACTTGAGTATATGTGAACAAATTGATAGGGCAAAGAGGAGAGTAAAAAATAAAATTAAAGACGGAAAATATATAGCGTATTTCCAGTCTTACACTAATACCTATGCTGATGAAAGTTATTTAGAAAGAATTTTTTTAGATGCAATAAATAGTGATGACATTGTAGCGCTATCTATTGCGACACGTCCAGATTGTTTGGAAGATTCTATTTTAAACCTAATTGAAAAGTTGAACAGGATAAAACCAGTTTGGATTGAGTTTGGGTTACAAACTATGCATGAATCCACGGCGAATTACATAAGAAGAGGGTACGATTTAAATTGTTTTGAGAGTTCTTTATATAAGTTAAAAAATATTAATGTTGATGTTATAGTGCATTTGATTTTTGGATTGCCAGGTGAGACTTTCGATAATATGCTAGAAACTGTGGAGTATGTATCATCGTTGCCTATTGATGGCGTTAAATTTCAACTATTAAATGTATTAAGAGGAACAGATCTAGAAAAAGAGTATAATAAAGGACTATTTAATGTTTTATCAATGGAAGAATATATAAATATACTTTTTGAATCTATAATGCATTTAAGAAGGGATATTGTAATCCATAGAATAACAGGAGATGGGCCTAGATCTATTTTAATAGCACCGCTTTGGCATGTAAATAAAAGAAAAGTTTTAAATACTATAAACTTCGAGTTGAAAAATAGAAATGTATATCAAGGTAGCAAGTTTATGAAAAATAAAAAGTACCCGTCAAAGTAAAATTACATATCATATAAAGAGGTGATAATATGCTTCGTGTATTGTGTGATATGATTTGTGTTTTGCTAATGATTTTAGGTTTTGTTGAAGTTATAAAATTTTTAATATTAAAGTTAACAACAGTAAGAGAAAATAGGGATGAGCTTTTAGTTTTACCTATATATGGGCATGATGAAAAAGCAGAGATGATTTTAAGAAGTGCAGCAGCAAAAGTTGAGTGGAACAATTTAAATGATAATAAATTAATTGTGTGCTTAGATTGCGGAATGGATGCAGAAACTAAACATATATGTGATACCATTAGTTCTGAATATACATTTATTAGAGTTTATAACCTTAAAGAATTTGAAAAGATGTTTAAATAGAAAAATTAAAGATACCGAATATATTTTAGAGTTTTTATAAAAAAGTCCGAGGTTTTGGCCTCGGATTTTTTGTGTTTTATTTTGGTAGGCGGTGTTTATTTACTTTTTGCCAGAATTTAGAGAATTAGTATCAGTTTTTTCCTTTTCGGTATTTTTTTTAATATAAACTTTTGAGATTCTTTTATCGCAAACAGATTTAACAGAAAATGTGAAGTCACCTATTGTTATAGAGGGATGTTCATTTTCTTTTGGGATATAACCAATTTGTTCAATCATCATGCCAGAGATAGTCTCGTAGTTCCCATCAGGTATTTTCATGCCTATTAAATCAGAAACTTCATCTACAGCAGAAATGCCATCTACTATAAATGATGTATCGCTTTCTTTATAGAATTCGTCTTCTTCATTGTCATATTCATCTTGTATGTTTCCTACAATGGATTCTACTAAATCTTCTATAGTAACAATTCCCTCAGTTCCACCATATTCATCGACTATTATTGCTATTTGAGTCTTATTAGCAGTCATTTCAGCAAATAGTTCGTCGCATTTTTTAGATTCTGGGATAAAAGTTGCCGGCCGCATTATATCTGTTAGTTTAGTGTCTTTAGGAACCTCTGTACAAACGTATTTTAATAGGTCTTTGACATGCACTATTCCTACAATGTTGTCTAGATCCTCTTTAAAAACAGGAATTCTCGAGTACCCATATTTTATTGATATATCTACAGCATCGGCGACTGTTTGTATATCTTCTAAGGCAAATACATCGGTTCTATGGGTCATGACTTCTGTGACAGTAGTATTATCAAAATCAAATATGTTTGAAATCATATGCTTAGCGCTGTCTTCAATAACTCCTTTTTCTTTTCCCACGTCGACCATCATCATAATTTCTTCTTCGGTAACAGTTTCTTCAGAAGCATTAGGGTCAAATCCTAGGAATTTTACAACTGAATTTGTAGAAGCAGAAAGAAATTTTATAAATGGGCTGAAGATAAAAGCTACGGTGCGTAAAATCCCAACAACTTTAAACGATATTGACTCAGCTTTTTGCATAGCTATTTTTTTAGGTACAAGTTCGCCTAATACTAACGAAAAATATGATAAAATCAATGTAACAATAAATGTAGCAACTGCACTTATAATTGATGGGGAAAATGGTAAAAATGAAAGGTATTCGACAACACCGTTTACAAAACTTTGTGATGCAACAGCTGATGTCAAAAATCCAGAAAGTGTAACACCAACTTGAATAGTTGCTAGAAAGTTGCTTGAATTTTCAATAAGTTTAACTATTTTTGATGCACGTTTATTACCTCTGTTGGCCATGTGTTTTATTTTATTATCGTTTATAGTTATCAAAGCAATTTCCGACATGGCAAAAAACGCGTTTATTAATATTAATATAAACAATATTAATAATTCAAGAAAAGTAGATCCAAAATCCATAATTTCACACTCTTTTGTTTATAAAATAATAATTATATTATACATTTTATATAATTTGATTACTTATGTCAATCTGATTAATATTTTGGAAGTGCCTAAAGGAAACTATATATAAAATAATTAAAATTATCAAGCCAGTAAAAGCGGACAGTTAAAATAAAGATCAATCAAAAAAGTAGACTGTCTCGGATTACGAGGATAGTCTACTTTGGATTTTAATTTGGTTATATTTTTGGTAAGCATTTAAATTAAAAATATTATATTTTAGTCTTTTTTAATAAGGTTAATGAGATACGGTTTTTAAAATTCTGCAACTCCAGTAGTTCTGGGGAATGGGAGCACATCTCTTATATTTTGGATACCCGTTAAATACATAATTAAGCGTTCAAATCCTAAGCCAAAGCCGCCATGTTTAGTTCCTCCAAATTTTCTTAAGTCTAAATACCACCAGTAATCATTTTCGTTTAAATTTAATTCTTTCATTCTATTAGATAACAATTCTAGCCTTTCTTCACGTTGGCTTCCGCCGATTATTTCACCAATTCCTGGAACTAACATATCCATAGCAGCAACTGTTTTACCGTCATCATTTTGCCTCATGTAAAAAGATTTAATTTCTTTTGGATAGTCAGTTACAAATACAGGTTGTTTGAATATTTGTTCTGTTAAATATTTTTCGTGTTCCGTTTGAAGGTCGGATCCCCATTCAACTTTATATTCAAATTTATCATTATTCTCTTTTAAAATATTTATAGCCTCTGTGTATGTGATGTGTGAGAAATCTGATTTTAAAATATTTTTTAATCTTTCAATTAACCCTTTATCGAAGAATTGGTTGAAAAATTGTAGGTCTTGGGGACAAGTATCTAACACATATTTTATTACATATTTCAACATATCTCTTGCTAGATTCATAACATCATTTAAATCTGAAAATGCAATTTCTGGTTCTACCATCCAAAACTCTGCTGCATGACGTTGAGTGTAAGATTTTTCGGCTCTAAATGTTGGACCAAATGTATATACTTTAGAAAAAGCCATTGCCATACATTCAGCTTCTAACTGACCAGAAACCGTTAAAGAGGTATGTTTTTGAAAAAAATCTTTTGAAAAATCAACCTGATTATTTTCGTTAAATGGAAGATTATTATAATCAAGCGTTGTAATAGTAAACATCTCGCCAGCACCTTCGCAATCGCTACCAGTAACAATTGGCGTATGTGCATATATAAATCCTCGCTCATTAAAGAACTTGTGAATAGCAAAAGCAGCTACAGAGCGAACTCTAAAAGCGGCACTGAATGTGTTTGTTCTTGGTCTTAGATGGGCAATGCCTCTTAAATATTCAAGAGTATGACGCTTTTTTTGTAATGGATATTCCGGAGAAGATTCACCTTCAATATCTATTTGAGTTGCATGAATTTCGAATGGTTGTTTAGCATCTGGTGTTTCTATAAGATTACCTTTTACAGTTACGGAAGCGCCAACATTAAGTTTAGCAATTTGTTTAAAGTTGGATATTTTATCAGATTCAAAAACTATTTGTATTCCTTTAAAGCAACTTCCATCATTTAGTTCCATAAAGCCTAAAGATTTAGAATCTCTGGTAGTTCTAACCCAACCACAAACAGTAATAGATTGACCAGAAAATTTTTTGATGTTGTTATAAATATTAATTATTTCGGTTCTTTGCATATTAAGACTCCTCGATGATAATATTATTTATGTATGTTTATTATAGATTTTTTATACAATATGTAGTATTATAAAACATATAAAGATATTTATCAAGCATTAAATTTTTTGGCAGATATGTTATTATTGTTGAAAATATTAAGTATTATACAATATACTAGTAAATGGGGAATTATAATGATAAAACTAATAGCTAGTGATATGGATGGTTCTTTGCTTACGGACAAAAATGAATTACCACCCGATTTTTTTTCGATTTTAGATAGGTTGCATCAGAGAGGAATAAAGTTTGTTGTTGCAAGCGGGAGATCCTATTGTACGTTGTTTGACAATTTTGCACCTAAGTCTAACGACATAGATTATATAGCAGATAATGGTACGTGTGTTGTAGAAAGCGGAAAACTGACATATGAAAATATTCTTAACAAATCGTGCGTAATTGATATTGTGAAGTCATGTAGGGAAATAAAAGGGTTGCATTTAGTTTTGTGTGGAAAAAACGGTTCCTATATAAAAAGAGAAACAGGAACGTTTTTGGATGAGATAAATAGATATTATAAAAATAAAGTTGTGATGGATGATTTAACAAAAGTTACAGATGAAATATTTAAAGTTGGTATTTATGATATGATAGGCTCTCAGGAAAATTCACATAAGATATTGTCTAAACAGTTTTCTGATAACTTGGCAGTAGTTATGTCTGGATATAACTGGACAGACTTAATGAACAAAAATGCTAACAAAGGGGAGGCATTATTAAAAATTCAACAAAGGAATAATATTTCAAAAGATGAAACAATGGCTTTTGGAGATTATTATAATGATATAGAAATGCTTGCAAATGCAAAATACAGTTTTGTTATGGAAAATGCTGTTTGTGATATGAAAAAGTTTGGAAATTTTGTTGCACAAAAAAATAATGATTATGGAGTTATTAAAGCTATAAAAAAATTTGTTTTTAATGAGGATTAGTTATATTAAGATTATATTATTTTTAAACTTGTTTTGTAGTTTTACAGAATTATGTTTTAAAAATATCAAAAATAAAGTTATGATATCAAACAGCAAATCTCAGAAAAGTATTTGCGGTTTATATCATAACTTTATTTTTTAGATTTCATTTCTTCCTTCGATTGCTCTAGATAGAGTAACCTCATCAGCATATTCGAGATTCCCACCAACAGGTATTCCATATGCTAATCTAGTAACTTTAATACCAAGTGGTTTTAAAAGTTTTGATATATACATAGCGGTTGCTTCTCCTTCAACAGTAGGATTAGTTGCCATTATAACTTCTTTTACCTTGTTATTATTTATTCTTGATAATAGTTCTTTAATCCGGATCTGATCGGGCCCTATACCGCTAAGAGGAGAAATTACCCCATGTAGAACATGATAAAGAGCATTAAATTCCTGAGTTCTTTCAAATGCCATAACGTCTTTTGGGTCTTCTACAACACATATTATTGAGCTATCTCTAGAAGGATTTTTGCATATGCTACATAATTCTTGATCAGTTAAATTACAACAAGATTTACAGTAATGAATTTTATTGTGAGCTTCTAATATAGCGTTAGAAAATTTTTCGGCTTCACTTTTTGGTAAATTTAAAACATAATAGGCAAGCCTTTGAGCTGTCTTTTTTCCAATACCAGGAAGTCTTTCAAATTGTTCTATTAGATTTGATAGTGGTGCTACATTATATTCTGGCATAATTAACCTATTCCTGGAATATTCATAGATCCGGATATTTTGTCAAGCGTATCTTTTTTGTCGGATGCGGCGGTTCTTAATGCTTCGTTGGTTGCGGCAATTATAAGATCTGATAACATTTCTATATCATCGGGATCGACAACTTCTGGTTTTATATCCATCTTTTTAATTTCCATTTTACCGGTAACAGTTACTGATACAGCCTCCCCGCCAGAAGTAGCAGAATATTCTTTTTGTTCTAATTCTTTAGTTGCCTCATCCATTTGGTTTTGCATTTGTTGTGCTTGTTGAGCTAGTTGTTGGAGATTTCCTAAGCCTCCGGGTAATTTTGGTAATCTTGCTTTCATGATATTATCCTCCAGTAAATTAATTTTGTGTTACTTCTATACCTGCATCTTTTGCAAGGTTTATAAGTTCATCTAAGTTGTTTTTTTCAGGTTCAGATTCAGTAGGTTTTCTATAAGGCCCAAGTTTATATACTTGACCAGTTATTTCTTGAATCGCAATACGCATTTTATCACGTTGTGCAGATTTTCGCAATAGTTCAAATGCCATAGAATTAGGTGAATCTATTAATACAAAATTGCCACTAACGTATGCAGTTGAACCGCTGAATGCAGTTGCTATAGCTTTTGAATATGATTTTAGTGCATTTAATATTTCTGGCCATTCTTTGAGAGGTTTTGCATTTTTTTGTAATTCTTCAAGATCAACTGATTTAGATGTTGCAGAAATATTTTCATTTTTGAAAGCATTATTTTTTTTATTATTAAAATTATTTTGATCTGTAGATGATTTCGAATCGATATTTGAAGTTGAATGGAAAACCTTAGTTTTCATATCTTTTTCTAATTTAGATATTCTATTTATAATAGCTTCATTAGAATAGTCAAGTTCTGGTGATGTCAATTTTATTAAAGCTAATTCTATTTCTACTCTTTTGTTAGATCCTTTAATCATACGTTCCGTAGCAGATTGCAAACAGTCAAGAATATGAATAATAAATTCAATCGATATATTTTTAGCCTGTTTTTCAATTTCCTTGTATTCATGTTCAGAAACAAGCACTAGCTTCTTAGGATTTTTCAGAGTTTTAATTAACATTAAGGTTCTGAAGTGGTCGACAAGCTCTTCAGATAATCTTATCATATTTTTTGAAGAGTTATAAAGTTCATCTATTATATCTAAAGTTTTAGCAGAGTTTTTTTCTAAGATAGCATTAGAAAGATTAATTATATGATCATGACCTGTAAGTCCTGCAGTTTGGCTTACAATTTCAGGGGTTATATTACTAGATTTTCCTAGACATTGATCAAGTAAAGATAAAGCATCTCTTAATGCACCATCTGATATATATGCAATCATTAAAGCTGCGTCATGATCAATTGAATAGCCTTCATTTTCTGCAACAAATTTTAAACGTACAGCAATGTCGTTTGGTGCAATTCTGTGAAAATCGAATCGCTGGCAACGCGAGAGTATAGTTGCTGGAAGTTTGTGAACTTCAGTTGTTGCTAAGATGAATATCACATGTTCTGGTGGTTCTTCTAAGGTTTTAAGCAAAGCATTGAAAGCGCCAATTGATAACATATGAACTTCATCTATGATATAAACGCGATATTTTGCAGAAGCAGGGGTAAATGAAGCTTCTTCCCTTAAATTTCGAATATTTTCAACACCATTATTACTTGCTGCGTCTATTTCAACAATATCCAGGATTGAACCGTTATCGATGCCTTTACATATTTCACATTTTCCACAAGGATCTCCGTTTTGAAGATCTATACAGTTTATGGCTTTTGAAAGGATTTTGGCACAACTTGTTTTACCGGTTCCCCTTGAGCCGGTAAATAGGTAGGCATGTGCGATTCTGCCGGCTTTTAGTTCATTTTTTAATGTTGTTGTAACTTGAGGTTGCCCGACAACATCTGAGAATGTTTTAGGGCGCCATTTTCTGTAAAGAACCTGATACAAAGGGTCATCTCCTAACAAAATATAAAGCAAGACAAACCTATAAATAGGATAATCATGCATTTAAGTATACGGGTAATAGACTAACTGTATCGCACAAAGCAATCTGCTTAATGCTGCTCGGTTCCCCGCCTGACATGGTTCACAGGACTTTGCCGCACAGCGCCTGTATACCCGCATATTTAAATGTATGAGATATTGTCTCGCTTTAAAAAATAAAAATTATCAATATACTTATTATACTAGACTATTAAATAAATTTCAACCCCTTTTTGTAGGAGGGACACGCCGGTTTCACGTTTTCTATTATTTTTATTCTTTAATGAATTCCCTTATACAAAGAGTTTTAATAGGATGCCAATAAGTCATTATAACTTCGTTTTAGTAGGTTAAAAAATATTTTTATTCGCCTTTTCAAGGTGACCTCATAACAAATTATTTTAAACAATAGCATAACTATTGTAAATCTACACAAATTTTTGTGCCTATCTATACTATTATAATTGACTTATTTTGTAATTTATGGTATAATTTTGGAACAATTACAATTAATACAAATCAGGGAGGGCGAACTAGTGAATATAAATTATATTAAATACTTAAATTTATTTAAAAAAGATCTTTTGGTGACAAAGAATACAATATTTTTTGTTATATATTTTTTTATTCTAACAATATGCTCTATATTTGTTTTGAAAAATAACATAGTTAATAATATAGTTGATAACTTATTAAACACTATGGCAACTATAGTTATATTAGAGATGATTGCGCTTGGTAGTCAACAAGTGTTAATTCCAGAAAGGTGTAAAGGTGACGAAATATTATTGACTACAACATATACACGTAAGGATATAGTTTTATCAAGATATTTATTTTTTTACACTTTAGCATTTATTATTATAATCTTAAACTTTTTAGTTTCTATTTTTATTTTTCCAAGTCTTTTTAATTTCTATGCTTTACTTGAATATTTATTTATAATTTGTATTGGAACATCAATCTTAGTTCTGCTAAGTTTTAAAATAAACAATAATTTAGTTTATACTTTTATATCGACTATTTTTATGGCTCCAATACTCACGATGATAAACTCGCTTGAAAAATTTGATTTTATAGAACCTTATATTTTAAGTGGTGCTCTTTTTCTGTTATCATTGTTGGCTGTTTTTATTTCTTTTAAATTATCAAAAAAAATATATTTAAACAAGAGTTTCTAAAAAAATCACCTTGCATTATAATCTTTAATCATTATAATGTAAAGGTGATTTTTTAGCTTGTATTTATATAACATATCAATTTATACAAAATAAGTTTAATTGTAATTATTTAAAAACTTATCTGTATTCTATAATATATTTGCCATCATTATATCTTCAATATTAGAAGTTTCTATTCTAGCATTTGGAAAAATTCTTATAATATTATCTTTTATTCCGCGATAAATTCCTTTGAAATTGTTTTTATCTTTTGTTGTCCTCAAAAATAGTTTTTCCTTTTCACAATTTAATAAATTATATTCGTCTTTTACAGTAAAATATAAATTTTCCAAAGTTTCTATTTTCTCTTGAAATAATATTTTACCCTTATTTATTAAGATTATATCCTCAGCTGTCTTTTCTAGATCAGAAGTAATGTGTGACGAGAACAGAATACTCACACCCTTATCAGCCAAATCTTTAAACAAATCCATTAGCTCTTCTCGAACTAATGGATCTAGACCACTGGTGGGTTCGTCCATTACCAAGATTTCAGCATGATGCGATAACGCCAATGCTAAGGAGAACTTTATTTTCATTCCTTTAGAAAGTTTAGATATTTTTTGATTTTCTGGTAACCTAAATTTTAAAATTAAAGATTCAAATATATTTTCATCCCAGTTTGTGTAAGATTTAGAAAAGATACTCTTCATTTGCACAGGTGTAAATTCAGGATAAAAATAATCTCCATCTAGCAAAAATCCAAATTTATCACGAACATAACTTTCATTTTTAGCAGTTATTAATTCACCAAAAACTCTCATTTCACCATTATCTGGAATAACTAACCCTGCAAGGGATTTGATAGTTGTGGTTTTACCAGAACCATTTACACCTATGAACCCAGTTATTTTTCCTCTTTTCAGATTAAAACTAACATTATCAAGTGTAAATAAATTATATTTTTTTGTTAAATTAGTAACTTCTAAAACGTTTTCTTGCTTCAAAAAATATCACACACACTTTCTAAGGAGTTTATTCTCTCTCAATTGCCAATATAATATCAGTGCAATAAACATTATCAATCCATTGAGATTTTTCGTTAAGAGAAAAAATATTATTGAAGAAATCTGAAAAGTCTATATTAAAGTTTTCATAAAACTTTTGACTATTGTTTTCACAAATAGCTAGACCACTAAAACTTTGGTTTTCAAAATCACATATTATATTTTCAAATTTATCTATAGTTAATACATTTTTTAAACATGATATTTTCTTAGGATATTTATCGTTTAAGTTAAATTTTAGTCTTTGATGTGATATTATTGTCGGATTTTCTAAATCCGCGTTCCCAAAACTATTTACATTTAAATACTGCGAATAAATTCTATTACCTAAAAAATTTACAACTCTACCATTTAATATTATAGTTTTTTCTTTTATCAAGTTGCCATCTAAATCAAAATAAATATCCTCAAATGGAAGCGATATTATACTAAAATCTTTTTTATACAGAGTTTTACCTAGCTGTTCTTTATTTATAAATGATTGTCCACTATATAATAAATTAGCGTAAAATGCTACAATAAATTCATTTAAAATATTTGCTAAGGCTTCCTTTTTTATAATTATAAGTTTGTTATTAAAAATATTTTTATTGTCCCAAATTAGATCATCCTTGTTTAATTCATTGATAATTCTTTCAGAAAAATTATCGTTCAAATACAGGTTTTTTAAAGCAAGTCGTTTTTGGAATTTTACATTCTCCATACATAATAAATCTGATTCCCTATAAAACTGCTCGCAATAAAAATTGTTAGTTAACAAGCAGTGTCTGTTTATATTAAAATTATAAGATATATTTATTTCAAAATTTGTCGATTTTTCGATAAAATTAAATTTATTTTTTAATAAATAAAAAAGCTTACTAGAATCGAAATTGCAAAAAGTAGTTTGTTTTTCATTGCAATTACTTTTTTCTATAGATAGCTTTTCTTCATACCAAGGTTGTTCATCATAATAAGAATTTTCTAAGCTGTTTTTAATTAACAAATCGATTTTATTTTTATTTTCAATTGGTGACATACCAAACTTTGAAATCTTATTGTCATTCTTAAAAACCACAAAAACTTTATTTAATATACTACTGTCATAAGAGACATCTTTAAACGATTTTTTATACCATAAACATTTAGTTGTAACATCAATTATTTTATATTGTTTTATTTTTTTCTTTAATAAAGCATTTTCAACTAATTTAACAGACTCGACCATACAAATTTCCCTCAACTGATAAACCACCTAAACTTATTGTCGGACTCCCAACCGCAACCCGCACAGTTTGACCAAGTTTGCTGCAAAAATTTCCGAATATTTTTAAATCATTACCTATATATTCAAAAGAATTGAGATCATTTAATAAATTTCCATGTAATTTCAAATTTTCTATAAATTCACATTTCTCTCCATTTCTTAATAAAAATCCATTTCCTATCACATTGTAATCTCCATTTTGTGGATTTACTCCACCCATATAAGCTTTATTAAAGTATATTGCTGTATTATATTTGTAAATTATTTTTTCTTCATTAATGTCATCAAATGGTTTTATAAAGGTACATCTCATTCGCGGCATAACATCAAATTTATAAAACTCTCTTCTTGCAAAACCATACAAAATACCATCTAAACTATCTTCCTTTTTTATACTAAAAATATTACATAAGCTACCTTTATTCACAACAATTAGAGGTTTGATAATTTCTCCAACATCGTCATATTTATTCAAACCTATAATATTTTCAAATCCTTTTATTGAATCAATAACTGTAAGTTTAGAGGATATTTTTAATCCATCAAAATTATTTTTATAGTAAGAAAAAAAATCTGACTCTAATGAGTGTCCTAATATTTCATGTATAAAATATCCTGCAGCCATTTGAGAAAAAACAACTGAAACAGAATCAAATTCTAATCTTGATAATTTTTTATTATATTTTTTTATATTTTCTACATTACTACGTATATTTTTTAAAATATCAATTTCTAAAACATCGATAAGTGAATTTGTTATAGGAATTTCATCTATATAAACATTACCTAAACAATCTTTAAGAACAATTTTGCAAAATCCATATGATCTAATATCTTCTTTCTCGTTATTTATGACTATTTTCTCATTGTATAACTTCACAAATGCAGAAAAATCAATATTGCTTTTTTGCAGATCATTATATATTTTTTTAAAAAAGAGTCTTAAACGATTGCAATCAGAAGAAGAGATCATAATTTGTAACTCAAAATTTGAATTTTCACTTTTTATAGATTCAATTAAATTTGAATTTTCAATTTCTCTTCTCATTCCATTCTCAGTACTTATTGCATAATCGAAAGATCCATTCACATAAGCAAAATCAACCATATGCATAAATTGTTTATAATCAAACATATGTTATCTCATTCTTTCTAAGCATTAAAAAAAGGCTGTAAATATTTCAGACTGACTTTCAAACCATTTACATTTTTCTACTGTGTTTTTTAAAATGAGTGCTCGCGAAGTACATCCTCCACACTCAATTCTATTTTTACAATCTCCACAAAGTTTTTCATTAGGGGCATCCAACTTACTAAATTTGTCGCCACATTTTAACATTATATCTTCTATAGAACAATTATCTATATTTCCAACTGAAAACTCAGATATAGGACAAATAGATATATCCTTATTAGCCTTAACTACCACTAACTTATATCCAGCTCCGCAATTTTTCATAGCAGTTATTTTTTCAATAGGAACTTTTACAATAAATTTATCATCTGTAAACTTGCTATTTAATTCTTGCAGAAATTCAAATAATTCTTCTGAATTTAAAAATGAGGTTAAATTATTTGCTTTTGCATTTCCTTGATTAGATAACAATCCAAATTCAATAAGAGAGGCACCATTTTTCTTTACAATATCTGTTAAGTTTTCAAGTTCGTCCTTAGTTTGATTAACTATAGTTGTACCTATTTGGCATTCTACTCCATGTTCACTTAGTGTTTTAATGAAATTTAAAGCTCTTTTATATGAATCTTCATTCTGTCTAATATAATTATGAGTAGACTCGTTTCCATCTAAACTGACCTTTACAAAACTTTTATACACAGATTTTAATTTTAGTAAAGAATTTAAAATTTTATCATTTAGAATAAAACCACTTGTAGAAACACAAATTATTATGCCACGCTGTACTAAATTTTCAATTATATAATCGATATTTGGATGAGATAATGCTTCTCCTCCTGTAAGCTGAACCTGATATACTCCAGATTTATCTATTATTTCTAATACTTTATCAATATCATTTTTTGAAAAAATATTATCACTTTTATTTCCTAGATAGCAGTGCTTACAATTCAACGGACAAAAATCTGTAACTTCCCAAATAATTATATCTGGATAAAAGATTTTTCTACTTCCCCTCATCATCTTTGATCTAAAGTTATTATTCTCAGGTTGATTACTATTGTCTATTAAACCCGAATCTATAAGTGGCAGTAAAAACTCTTCTACATTTACTTTTACAACCTCTTCTTTTTCATTATATTTATTTTTCAACTTTCCTATAATATAGTCAATAGTATTTGTTCCATCACAAAAATCAAGTATATCTAAGGCAGTTTTATTAATTTCCACTGAATCCCTAATCCCATCCTTATACGGTGAAAATAAATATGTATCTGGCCTTTTCTTTATAAATGATTTATCTTTTAATTTAAGATACATATATAACTCCTTAAATTTATAAATCTTTTTTCGAATAGATCCTTATTGATACAATCGCAGATAACATAATAAGCAATATTGAGAGTAAAATTATGCCTAGAAAAACAGGTAAAGATTTCATGTCTTTAATTTTTATAAACATAGTTGGAACTTCATATATTACAAAAATTATTGCTGATATTATAACAGATGCAACCGCTGCTTTAAATTTAAAACTTACTGGTACAACTAGCGATATCGTCAAACATACAATAAAAAATGTTTCTATAAATTCAGAGTTCATAAAAACGATTTGTTTAGTAACAAAAAATTCGACACCATAATATATCATAAAGTTTACAAGGTTAATCATCAACAATAACAAGTACCTACATATAACGGCATCTCTTCTTGTACAAGGAGTTATAAGTAATAACTCCATTCCTTTGTTTTTTTCTTCTTGCCAAATAGGTCCAACGATCGCTAATAATGTAATATATGAAGTTACCATAACAACCGGATTATAAAAACTAGACGCCAACATATCTCGAGGTATACAAATAGCAAATAATATTATCAAACCTAATGAAGATGCAATTGCTGCCTTACAAATAAATAGATCTTTATAAATTAAAGCCGTATATCTTCTTAATCGCATATTTTTACCTCGTTTTTCATTAAATTTATTCATTAATTTATCCTGCATAACCACTCGTTAAAACTATCCCAGATATAGGAGCACTACAGATCATTGCCGCCGCAGGAGTTCCACCAACCTCAACTGCTCCTGCAACAGCAACATATATAACTCCTTGCTTTCCAGCAAAAAATGCACACCCAGCAATATTGGCACACAAAATTTTTGGTTTCTCCATTTTACTAAATTTATGCTGCAAAACCTCCACAGTAAACTACACCAGCTACAGGAGCTTGACATACCATTGCTGCGGCTGGAAGGCCACCAACCTTAACTACTGCAGCGACACTAGCATAAATAGGGCCCTGTTTTCCGGCAAGAAATGCACACCCAGCAATATTGGCACACAAAATTTTTGGCTTCTCCATTTTAGTTAAACCTCCATTTTACTAAGTTTATGCTGCAAAACCTCCGCAATAAACTACCCCAGCTACAGGAGCTTGACATACCATTGCCGCGGCTGGAAGACCACCAACCTTAACTACTGCAGCAACACTAGCATATACAGCAGCCTGCTTTCCAGCAAAAAATGCACACCCGGCGATATTGGTACACAAAACCTTTGGCTTTTCCATTTAGTTAAACCTCCATTTTACTAAGTTTATGCTGCAAAACCTCCGCAATAAACTACCCCAGCTACAGGTTGACAATACTTTAGTATAAAATGACTACCAAAATATTACATTTATATTATATCAGGTCTTAAGGAAATTTCAACCTTTTTTTCCATATAATTACAAATTTTATATAATTGACAAAATTATAAATAAAAATATATTTCTGTTTATAATAAATTCATAATCAATTATTAAGTATTTTTTGCAAATATAAAAAATAACCTATAGATTAGGTTGATTTTCGAAAAGTTAAGCAAAAAATTCAACAATAACTAGGCAGTTTTTTAAAAGTCATAACTTTGAAAAATGTTTCATGATTTTTATAGTTTGTAATGGAAAATAGGTTCACATATCTGTCTCGTTAGATTTTTATGAAGCAGGTGTGTAATATATTAATTGATGAGTTGACATTTTTTTATATATTTGATAAACTATAGAGAGTAGTTTAAAGTAGAACTATAAAGTTCTCACCTATGAGGTCTTGTCCGACATAGGTCAATACATGAATAATCTGTTTATATTATATGTATTGATTTGCGGGCGGGATTTCTGCTCGTATTTTTTATATTTATATTTGGAGGTGCTTAGTTATTAGCAACAAGGAACTACAGATTAACGAAGAAATCAGAGACAAAGAATTGCGTATTATTGATTCAGATGGATCACAACTTGGATTTATGTCTTCATCTAAAGCATTAGAATTAGCTAATTCTAAAAATCTTGATTTAGTGAAAATAGCCCCACAAGCGTCACCGCCGGTGTGCAAAATTATGGATTATGGCAAATACAAGTTTGAGCAGGCGAAAAGAGAAAAAGAGGCTAGAAAAAAACAAAAAATAGTTGATGTTAAAGAAATTAGACTTTCTTTAAATATTGATGTTCACGACTTTAATACAAAATTAAAACACGCAAGAAAATTTATAAAAAATGGAGACAAGGTTAAGGTGTCAATACGCTTTAGAGGTCGAGAGATGGGACATCATGAAATTGGATATGAAACAATGCAAAAATTTGCAGAGGCAATTTCTAGTGATGCAAATGTTGAAAAAGCGGCTAAACTGGAAGGGCGCAATATGTTAATGTTCCTTGCACCTAAACCAAATAAATAATATTTATTTTAAGGAGGATTTATAATGCCTAAAATTAAAACACATAGTGGTGCAAAAAAACGTTTTAAGTTTTCTAAAAATGGAAAAGTAATTCGTGCACATGCTAACAAATCTCATATTCTTAATAAAAAAACAACAAAACGTAAAAGAGGATTGCGCCAGACTACTGTTGCAGACAAAACTAATGTAGCACAAGTAAAAAGATTAATTCCGTATAAATAGGACTTGTATTTTTTAAGATACTGAAATTTAATTATTAACCTGGAGGTATATTAATATGGCACGTATAAAAGGTGCAATGGCAACACGTAAAAGAAGAAAAAAGACTTTAAAGCTTGCTAAAGGTTATTGGGGAGCTAAAAGCAAACATTTTAAAATGGCAAAACAAGCTGTTATGAAATCAGGCAACTATGCCTATATTGGGCGTAGACATAGAAAACGTGACTTTAGAAGATTGTGGATTACTCGTATATCTGCAGCGTGTAGAATGAATGATATAAATTATTCATCTTTTATAAACGGTTTAAAAAAAGCAAACATCAATTTAAATAGAAAGATGCTTGCAGAAATAGCTGTTGCTGATTCAGAGGCTTTTAAAAGTCTTGTAGAACAAGCCAAAGCTGCAATATAATAATGATGGGCACCTGGCAATTGTTCCCGGGTGCTTATATTTTATTTATATAGAATTGCAATAGAAAACCATATTACATCTAGATTTTTTATTGCGATTTTATATTATGGAGTATTTATGAAAGATAAAATTACGAGTATTAATAATCAGAATATAAAAAATATAAAAAAACTTTTATTTTCTTCTAGATATAGATATAAAGAAAATAAATTTATAATAGAAGGTGCAAGGATTTGTTGTGATGCGTATAAAAATGGTGTAGAGATATTAGAAATATTTTGTACTTATGAGGCTATAGAAAAATACAATGTTTATTTGAAAGAGATTTTAGAAAAACATAATAGTTTTATTATAAGCAAAGAAGTGATGCATTATATTTCTGACACGGAGTCTCCGCAGGGAGTATTTTGTATTTGCAGAATGCAAAAAAGAAATATAAATTTTAATAGTATTGGAGATAAGGTTGTTATACTTGAAAATATTCAAGATCCATCAAATTTAGGAGCTATTGTTAGGACAGCGGAGGCATTAGGTTTGAATGATATTATAATGTCTAGTGATTGTTGTGATATATATAATCCTAAAGTCTTAAGAGGAAGTATGGGGTCAATTTTCAGAATAAATCATATAGTTTCTAATAACTTTAATATATTATTTTTTAATTTAAAAGATATAGGTTTTAAAATTTTTGCCTCTGTACCGGATGATAGTGTGATAAATATTTCTAAAGTGGATTTTAGTGGTAAGATAGCAGTTTGTATAGGCAATGAAGGAAATGGGTTAAAAAAGGAAACTATTAGTTTATGTAGTAAAAAAATTACTATACCTATGAGAGGTAAGTCTGAATCTCTTAATGCATCGTCTGCATCAACTATTATAATGTGGGAAATGTCTAAATATATTTAAGACTGGATATTTTTTATGCTTAACAATAAAGAAAGTGTGATATTATGGACAGTAATATTATTTATTGGATATGGTTGCAACAAGCTTTAGGATGTGGAAATGGGAAGTTTAAAAAAGTAATATCTGAGTTTAATGATGCAAAAACTTTTTATGAGTTAGGGGATGCAGCTTGGAAATCTTGTGGAATTTTAACTAAAAAGGAATTAGACAAAATTAGATCTTGCGATTTTGATGATGCTAAAAAAATAATTGAGAAATGTGAATTTTATAATCAAAATATAATAACTTATAATGATAATAGTTATCCTGAAAGATTAAGAAATATATATAATCCACCGTGTGTTTTGTATGTAAAAGGAAACATGGTTGATGTAGATGATAATATTTTGATTTCGATAGTAGGAACAAGATCAGCAATTTCTGAAAATGAAGAAATATCATATGATTTTGCGTATGAGTTGTCCAAATCAGGTGTAATTATAGTGAGTGGAGGAGCGCTAGGAATAGACACAATGGCTCATAAAGGGGCATTAGATGCAGGATCTAAAACAGTCTGTGTATTGGGAAATGGATTGGATGTTAATTACCCAAAAGAAAATTCAAGCTTAAGATACGATATATCGCAAAATGGTGTGCTTGTATCTGAATATCCACCAGAAACTCCTCCGTTACCAAGAAATTTTCCTATAAGAAATAGAATACTTTCAGCTTTATCTTTAGGGACACTTGTAATTCAAGCAGGAAAGAAGAGTGGTGCACTTATCACTGCTAATTTAGCTGCGGAACAAAATAGAGATGTGTTTGCAATTCCAGGAAGTATAAAAGATGAGCAATCAGTAGGGTCAAATGACCTTATAAAAGATGGTGCAAAACCAGTTACATGTGCCATGGATATAATAGAAGAATATATAGGTGTTTATAAGGACAAACTTGATTTTACAGATATTGTAAATAATAAAACTGAGAATAAAGACAATAATTCAAGTAAAGATAAAAAAATATATAGCAATGTTGACACAAATATTATTAGTAGGCTTTCTGAAAATGCTAAAAAGGTTTATAATGTATTAGGTTTTGAAAAAGAACATATAGATGATATTTCAGTTAGAGCAGGGTTGCCAATTAATCAGGTTTTGCAATCTATCACAGAACTTGAAATATATGGGGTAATAAATTCTTATTCAGGTAAGAGATATAGTAAAATTACTTAGGTATTAAAGATAACAGGTGGTGGAATAATGTCTAAATTAGTGATAGTTGAGTCCCCGGCAAAGGCCAAAACTATAAAAAAATATTTGGGAAAAAACTATAATGTTATAGCGTCCATGGGCCATGTGAGGGATTTACTTAAGAGTAAATTAAGCGTAGATGTTGAAAATAATTTTGAACCTAGATATATGGTAATAAGAGGAAAAACTAAATTTGTCAATGAGCTTAAAAAAATTGCTAAAAAAAGTGATTATGTTTATTTAGCAACTGACCCAGATAGAGAAGGTGAAGCGATTTCTTGGCATTTAGCTTTTTTATTAGGTCTTGATCCAGAAGAAAAAAATAGAGTGACTTTTAACGAGATAACAAAATCGGGAGTAACCTATGGGATGAAACATCCCAGAAAAATAGATATGGATCTTGTAAATGCGCAACAAGCAAGAAGAATCCTAGATAGACTTGTTGGATATAAACTAAGTCCATTTGTTTCGCAGAAAATTAGGAGGGGTCTTTCGGCGGGGAGAGTACAATCTGTTGCGCTTAGAATTATTGTCGATAGAGAAGAAGAAATAAGAAAATTCACGCCAGAGGAATATTGGACAATAGAAGCAAAATTATTAAAGGATGGTACTAAACATCATTTTTCAGCGATGCTTTATGGGAATGGAAAAAATAAGATAGAAATCGAAAATGAAAAACAAGCAAATACTATATTAAATGATCTCAAGAATGCTATGTATGTGGTAAAAAAATATGAAGAGGGTAAAAGAAAGAAAAATCCGACTCCACCTTTTATTACCTCAACAATGCAACAGGAGGCATCTAAAAAACTTGGGTTTACCTCTAAAAAGACAATGAAAATAGCTCAAGAATTATATGAGGGCGTTGAAGTTAAAGGTCAAGGTGCAATAGGACTTATAACTTATATGAGAACAGATTCGACTAGAATATCTGAAGAGGCACTTAAAGATGTTAGAGAATATGTAGAAGGTCGTTGGGGGCCAAAATATATACCTAATAAACCAAGGTATTTTAAATCAAAATCAAATGCTCAAGATGGTCATGAAGCAATTAGACCTACAATGGTTAATTTAGATCCAGACAAAGTTAAAGATTCACTTACGCCAGATCAGTATAAGTTATATAAATTAGTTTGGGCTAGATTTGCAGCATCTCAAATGTCAGAATGTATACTAAGTACAAAAAAGGCAGATATAGAGGCAAACTCATATATATTTAAAACATCTGGTTATACCGTGGAGTTTGATGGTTTTACGGTTCTTTATGAAGAAAATAAGGATGATAATAGTGAATCAAAATTGTTACCAAAACTTGAAAAAGGTATGATACTAAAATTGAAGGATCTAATAAAAGAACAGCATTTTACACAATCGCCTCCAAGATTTACGGAAGCGTCTTTAATTAAAGCACTTGAAGAGGATGGAATAGGAAGGCCTTCTACTTATGCTGCGACGATTTCAACTATATTAACACGAGGATATGTTGTGAAAGAGAAAAAATCGTTAAAACCAACAGAGCTAGGGGAGGTTATAACTGATCTTATGAAGGAAAGATTCCCTAATATAGTGAATATAAAATTTACTGCGGGAATGGAAAGTGAATTGGATACGGTGGAAAAAGGACAAATTAAATGGGTTAATATATTGGAAGATTTTTATGGAGATTTTTCTAAAACTTTAGAGCAAGCCCAAAAAGATATGGAAGGTGTTAAACTAAAACTAAAGGAAGATGAAACCGATATTGTATGCGAAAAGTGTGGCAGACAAATGGTTGTAAAGTTTGGTAGATATGGCAAATTTATTGCTTGTCCTGGGTATCCGGAGTGTAAAAATATTAAAAAATTTGTAAATGATACAGGTTCAACTTGTCCTAAATGTGGAGGGAAAATTATTCAGAGAAAGACTAAGAAAGGGATACCATTTTATGGATGTGATAATTACCCAGATTGTGACTTTACATCTTGGGATGAGCCTAGTAAAGAAAAATGTCCTAATTGCAAAAAGACATTGTTTATAAAAAAGGGAAAGCAAAAAAGACTATATTGTAAAACAGAAGATTGCAAATATGAAAAGGTTGAGGAAAAATAATGAAAATAAATGTTGTGGGAGCAGGATTAGCAGGGTGTGAAGCTGCTTATAAAATTGCAAGTAATGGCTATAAAGTTTATCTTTATGATATGAAACCAGGGAAATTTTCTCCAGCTCATAAGAATAAAAACTTTGCGGAATTAGTATGTTCAAACTCGTTGAAGGCCAAAAGAATTGAAAGTGCGGCAGGACTTTTAAAAGAGGAAATGAGGCTTTTAAATTCTTTACTCATAGATTGCGCGTTAAAATGTGAAATCCCGGCTGGAGGAGCATTGGCTGTTGATAGAAATAGATTTTCAAAATTGGTAACGGAAAAAATTTTATCTAATGATAATATAATATTCGTTGAAAAAGAATTAGAAGATTTACCTAAAGATGGTATAACAATAGTTGCATCTGGGCCTTTGACATCAGATAAGCTTGCGGATAAAATAAAAAAACTATGTAAACATTCACTTAGCTTTTATGATGCTGCAGCTCCGATAATTTCTTTTGAAAGTATTGACATGGAAAATGCATTTTTTGCATCTAGGTATGATAAAGGAGCAGATGATGCTTATATAAATTGCCCTATGAATAAAAAAGAGTATGAAGATTTTTATAATTCTTTAGTTACTGCACAAAGAGCAGAATTGCATAATTTTGAGAAAGATACATCTTATGATAATATAAAAGTATATGAAGGATGTATGCCTGTTGAAATTATGGCTAGAAGAGGTTTAGATACTTTAAGATTTGGACCTTTAAAACCAGTAGGA
>CAKSGI010000002.1 GCA_934454005.1 uncultured Eubacteriales bacterium
ACTACAAATAACTATATTTGTCTATATTTTTATTAACTATTTCTATCTCCTTTTTTTAACCTCTTGGGTTATAACAAACAAATTTTGCACCGACTATTGCTGTTATACCACCATCGGTATTTTCTTTTAATACTACTTCGGGTTTTTCTTCTACTATACATTGCAAAGTTCCTGTCCCACAAAAATCAGGAATAAAAGTAAATGAAGTCGGCTCTGAAACATTAAGCCAATTCCCTATTTTATAATAACTAGAAATATCAGGAAAACACATTTCTACTCTGAAAGATATCGGCTTAATAACTGATTTTATAAATAGTTCTCCGTCAACAAATGGAACTTTATGTGTAATTGATTCTTTTTCAATCATAATTCCATATATATCCTCATTGTCTTCTGTTAGTTCTCCACCCATACTGCTTAAGCTTTTCCCATTAAACATAAAATCATATATTACCAAAAAAAACACCTCCATCTACAAAATAAAAGCAGTTAGTATTAACTAACCGCCTTTTAAAATCTGTATTTTATTATAATTTTTTATATTACACCAGCACGTCTAAGCTGTTGTTTTTGTCTATAAGTCATCGTTTCCATGTTTGATTTAACATCAAACTCTGTCTTATTAGTAACTTCATAATTATTGTTAAACGTTACATTACTACTTGGTCTTACTTGTCTATTAGTATTTAAATTATTAAGAGATTTCGCTATATTGTTAAAATTAGGAAGCCAACTTGTAAATTTTTCAAAAGTATCGGTTTGACTTTTGCTTAAAACTCTTTCACCAGATTGTACAACTGCAAGACCTTCATCATTTCTTTTTATATCTCCAATTATTCCACCAGTATGAAATTTTTGTATATATGCACCTGACACCCAACCTTGTCTATTTTTCTTATAAACATCAGACCAATAATTAATATTGTACCAACCATCTTTTTCACTTAATATTTGAACATCTTCGCCTTTGTAGACAGTTCCTATAACTCGATTATTAGTTCCAGCACCTTCTCTAACATTTAAATTGGTTGCTGTAACTTTTCCTTTTTTACTTGAGGTAGTTTCTTGTTTAACCACTTCACTAACAATATTATCCACCGCTGATGAAGTGACACTATTATTTGAAGAAGATGAGTTTGTATTACTAGATGTGTGATTAGTATTATCAGTAAAATTTCCACTATTCTTAAGATAATTAAATCCATCTAACCCTTGAGTTATACTTTCCATTATACCATCAGCTAGTGATTTTCCTAGCAGTAAACCTGTATCACTCCAATCAGGGGCAAACTGTTCGATTAAATTTAATATCTCATTTGAGGCTTGAGATGCTAAAAGTTTATTTGCTTCAGCATAAAGATATTGTTCTGATAACATATCTTCATACTTTTTACTAACTAAATCCTTTTCATCTTCTATTTGATCTATTTGAGATTGTAATTGATCTTTTTTAAAATCAACTTCTGCCTTCTTTACAATTTTTTCTTGCTCTTTAATACTCTCAAGCAATTCTTTTTGTTTTTGTTGAGAGAAAGCACTATTATTAGTTTCCCATTTAGAAAGCTCAGCCTGTAATTTAGAAAGTTTTTCTCTTTCACTAGATAAAGTATCTTCACTACTTTCAGAAATACTTTCGTCTAATAACGCCATTTCTTTCTTTAAAGCTTCTATTCTAGCGTCATAAATAGATGTTTCTTCTTCTTTTTGCTTTTCAATCTTTTTCTTTAACGCTTGATATAATTTATCTCTAAGCTTTTTTATAGCACTATCGGCATCTGATTCTAATTTTTCCCTTTCTTGCTGTAATTCCTTTTCAGCATCTGATAAATTAGAATAGTTTTTATTACTACTTGAAGAAAAAGAATAATTGCTATTAGAAGCTGATACCCTTGACGTAATAGAATCTTGAAGGCTAACATCTTCAACCATTGGAGAAGCAATTCCATCATCACCTGCAACATATACAGGTGTACTTCTAGTCACCGATAAAGGCATTATATTTTCTTCAGAAGGTGAATAAACTGGTACTTGAAAATCATCATTAGCTGAAAGCACTCTTACTCCACTAGATTGTGGTGTAGGCGTACCGGTAGTAGAATAATTAGTGTTTACATTTAAATTTACAGTCTTACTTTGTAAACCTCCTATAGAACTACTTAAATTATCTACACTACCCTTTGCTCCATCCGCACTAGTCTTCACTGTGTCAAACTGTCCGCTCATAAGGTTAGCCCAACCAGGATTATCTTTTAAAGTATCTACCCTTTTTTGAAGCTCGTCCCCTTTGTTTTTATTCTCAATCATAGCTTGAATTATATCTTCTAACTCTTTTGTCATATATTGAGAAAAATTAGGATTATCCTTTAAAGTATTTATCCTTTCTTGAAGATCATCACCTGAAATTTCACCTTTTTGAAACTGTTGAATCACAGTATCTATTTGATTACTAAATTCGTTAGACCATTTTTGATTGCCTTTCATGGTGTCTATTTTACCTTGAAGTGTATCTCTTTCGTTTTCTGTAGCTTGCATAGCTTTTCTTACTTGCAACATTTCCACAGCTATATTTGCAGGTAAATCAGGGTTACTATGCATCATGTCGATAGCTTGTTGCAATTCTTCTGAGCTTAATTTACCATTGAAGAAATTATTCATTAATGTTTGAATATCTGATGTAGACATATTAGCTAATCTGCCAATAGCTTCTTGAGATAACCCCATATAAGTGCCAACACCGTTAGCAAAGTCTTGCGCAGATATCTCTCCGTTCCCAAAGGATTGTAACAAAGACATAAATGTTTGTTGTGCATTAGTATCTAAATTAGAAAAAGCCTCCGAAGCAGTAAACTCCATAGCTGATACCCCAAGAGCAAATTCTTGTGCAGTTAATATATTATTATTGTAATTTTCAGTCATTGCCTGTAATGTTTGTTGACTAGCTTGATCCAATTTATAAAATGCTTCTGAAGCTAAAAATTGCATTGATTCCATACCAAGGGCAAATTCTTCACCAGACATCTTTCCTTGTGCTAAATCTTCAGCCATTTTACTTACAGCAGTTTGCTCAGCTTGACTTAAATTATCGTATCCATTTGCTACTAAATCTAAATAACTATTTACGCCCATTTGAAATTCTTGAGTGCTTATTGTTCCATTAGCCATACCTTCCATCATACCAGTAAGACTAGATTGCGAAGCTTCTGATAAATTATTAAAGGCATCACTAGCAAAAAATGCCATAGTTTCTACTGCACTATTAAATTCATCTATACTCAAAGCTTCTTCAGCTAATTCATTTTTCATCTTACTGAACACTTGAGAAACAGTTCCGTTAAGTTCGCCAAAGTCTCTACCAGCTACCTGTGTCATATTTTCTATAGCTGAATTGAAATCCTCCATACTAAACTTGCCCTTATCAACACATTCTTTTATTTTTTCTGTATATTCTTCAATTACATCTGCTGATTCAAGAATTCCTTTAGCTACATTATGTTCACCTAATTCACCTTTATATCCTTCTTGAAGATATTTTTGATAAGTTTCAAGTGCTTTTAATTCTTCCTGTGTAAGCTTAGCACCACTAGCTTGTTTATTTAATAAAGCTTCTGCTTCATCATTTATTTTATCGTAATGTTCTTCCATCAAATCCGTAGACGTTGATTGTTGTTTTATAAGGTCAGCCTGTAATTCTCCAACCTTTTTAGTTTTTGTTATTACTTTCCCACTATATCCATCTATATAACTATAAGTTATTTCGGCTTGCTCATCATACTGTGCTAATAAATCTAATGCATTTTGGATATCATCATAGGTTTTTTGAGATTTTTCGTATTTCTCAATATTACTACCCATGTTTACTCCATTTTCTTTAAGCCATTCTTTTGCATCTGAAGCAAGTTTTTTCTGCTCTAATTCTAATTCACGTTCTTTTAATTTTATATATTGCTCCATTTTCCCGTTTAGATTATCCATAGCTTGATCTTCACTATTAAATCCATTAGCTAATTCTGGGAATAATTGCAATATGCTTTTCTTCTTTTCTAGCAATTCTTCTGTCAGTCTTGCTTTTTCTTCGGTATTATCTGTCGAATTAATCTTATTTTCCATTTCTTGAACTTCAAATAAGGCTTGTTTTGCATTTTTTATCGTTTCAGTATTGGCTTTGATAGATTCTTTAGTATTTTCCATACTTTGTTTTAACTGTTTATTGTATGACTCTTGTCTTTGTTCTGCTGTAGCAAGCCAATACACAAGACCACCTAACGCACCAACAGCTAACCCTATGCCACCTGTTAAAAGTCCAAATTGACCTACAGACATACCCAAAGAATTAGCCATATTTACAATTGCACCATTACTTTTCGTGCAACTGTCTATAAATTTTCCGATAGCTTTAGAACCAGTTCCGAAAACCTTAAAAGCTACTCCTGCCCCAGTTCCTAATAATGTTAAATCTATCAGTACTTGTTTAGAATAATCGCTCATATCACCAAAACCTGATACAACTTCTGTTATAGTCTTAATTGCACTTCTAAGTCTAGGTTCTAAAGCGTCTCCAAAAGATAGGGCGACACCTGAAATTGCTGACTTAAATAATTCGAAATCTCCTTTTAAGTTATCCATATGTTATTAACCTATGGCTTTTTATCCATAGCTCTGGAAGTTTCCCTCATTTTCATCGGTTAGTCATTTCTAACCCAGTTTGGCATATATCTTCTTCCTATTATTATAGGAAGGATACCACTCGTGGCTTTATTTTATTCTATCAAAATGATAGTTTCAAAAGCTATGCTCTACGGAAGAAAGAGTGTTTTAATCCTCTAACTTTCCTCGGTATTAACGTATAACAATTATTAATTCAAAGTATTTTTCAGTAGGTTATAAAAATCATTAAATTATTTTATTTATATCTTTGAATTATTTATATCATTACTTAGTTTCCACCGATTTTGGTATCTTTAATCGACTATGTTACCATAGAAGTGACCAACAACTCTAGCCATTATTCCCGACATTTCTTCAGCAGAACCATTACAATTATCAATGGCATTTGCTAAAGAATAAAATTCTTCATCTGTTGCATTCATTATTGCAAGCAGACCTGACATACCAGTTTTTCCTGCTATCGCCTCAGCATTACTAGCTTTTTGAGAATCTGTCATATCCGCAAAAGCTTTTCTCATGTCAACAAGTACAGGTCTTAATGCTCTCATAGTGCCATCACTATTAGTTGTGGCTACTACATATTCATCTGTTGACTTAGTTGTTAATTTTAAATCGCTTGTCATGGTAGAAAATGCTTGTCTTAATGATCTACCCGCTGTTCCTGCTTTGATCCCCGCATTAGCCATTAAACCTAATGCTAAAGCAGTGTCATCTATACTATAATTAAATGCCCCAGCAATCGATGCCGACATTTTAAATGCTTCACCCATTTGGGTTACATTTGTATTTGACTTTGACGATGCAGTAGCTAATACATCAACGAAATGTGATGTATCTGAAGCTTTTAAGCCAAATGCTGTTAATGCATCAGTCACAATATCTGAAGCAGTTCCTAGATTAATCCCACCTGCTGTAGCAAGTGATAATACTGATGGTACAAATTATATTATCCTATAAGTTTTTTATCTTATAGTTCTAGGAGTTTCCTCCATTACATTCAGTCGTTTCTGAATTAGTTTGGCGTACATCATTACCCTTAACTTAATAGGAGGGTATCGAACACTCTTGGATATATTATATTTATTCAATATCTACGCTCTACACTACTTAATAGCCTATTCGTAATCCATTAAGTTAGCTCGGTATCAACATATTAAAAATTAAAGTAGGTTTGTATTTAAAATATTTTCTATATTTTTCAATTCCCAATAAGGGATTCTTAGCAGATTTATATTATTATCTTCACAATAAGCGTTTTTTATAGCATCATTATAAACTCTTTCAGCAAATCCTGTTTCTTTTCCAAAAAAATCAACCACTGCGAAATGTTGTTCGCCATCAAATTCTATTAAACACTTCAACTCATTATCTTTATTTAAAACGGCAAAATCAAAAGGTAATTGCTTCATGTTTTTACAATCTAAAAATTTATATTGCCTAACAAAATACATATTATTTCTCTCAAGATATTCTTGAATGATTATTTCTCCTTTTGAAGGAAGTGTACAATTAGGACAATTTCTACCTTCTAATATATGTCCTCCAGACATATAAAATGGTTTGTTGCATATATTGCAAAAACATTTTATTTTGGTCTTACAGTTGATATATTGTTCTAAGGGGATTATTTTATCTCCATATATCTCTTTTATTCTTTCTATAAATTGCCCATGAGTAAAAGATTGCCTTTTTGAATTTCTCTTATTTGCACAATCCGAACACTCTAATATATTACAAACTCTTATACCAACCCAATCCCTATAAAATATATTGCCACACTCGCATTTTATTTTTAAAGGAATGTTGTTTTTTATGTATTTATCATCTAGTAAAATACAATTATTTTTCTGCGACACGTATAGCTTTATATCCTCTATAGTTGCTTTATTTCTATTTTTCCATATATTTTCTTTCCCGCATGTATTACACTGCCTCTTATTCCTATCTTTAAATTTAAAAAATGATGTGATGAATTTATTACCGCATCTACATTCAAATTCCATGTTACTAGCACCATTAATATAGGTATCGGAAATAACTTTACAGTTTGAATTTTCTTCAACAAAATCTTTTACCATTTGAAGATTCCATTTTATAATTTTATTCTTGAGTTGATTATTTTCAATATTGTTTTTAGAATTATAAGAATTAAAACATTGTTTATTACAAAAATTATTATTGTGTTTAATAAATTTAGACATATCTATAAGCAATTCTTTGTTGCAATTCGAGTTTCCGCAAACACTCTTTACTTTTAATTTAAAAGAAGTATTTTTTTTCATATTTAAGAAATTCAAAAGAACATCTATCACATCTTTTAAATCTTTATTTATAAAATTAGCAATTTCATTTACTATATTTATTTTTTTGAATATCAATAATTCCATAACGAAATAATATTCATCTATATTCCATCCCTCTTTTATTTTCAAGTTGCTATTTGCTTCTTTCCACATACACAATTTACACTTAGTTTTATATTGTTGCACTCCTTTATCATAACCGCTTTTTTGAAAATAATTTTCTTCGTATTTATTTTTACATAATTTACATTCTTTCATAATATACCTACTATTTTTAACTTAGTTTCACTTAATTTATTATATAATAAATTTATACATATTATGTACCGATTTTGCTCGATTTTCTATATTATATTTCTATAATATGGGGCTACCATTTAACCCTTCCATCATGGATTGAGCATTCCCTTTTTCTTTATTACTAAGGCTCTTTATCCTTAGACTAAGATTTCTCTTAGAGTTGGACTATATCATTATCCTAAAGATTAGGATATCAGATTTCTTGGATATTTTGACTGTTCTAGTCTACTCTATCTAGTCTCTAAACCTTGTCTATATCCCTATAGACATTGGTAATTGATTAGCATATCTTCTCGACTTAGCTTTCCAATTTTAACCTGATTATTCGACACATATTACTATGTAAAGGGACAGAATACTATCCAGCCATCAATTCATTATTATCGTTAGATTTTTTATTCTAACCTCTGGAAGTTTCCCTCATTTTCATCGGTTAGTCATTTCTAACCCAGTTTGGCGTACATCATCTCCTTCATCATTACATGTTAAGGAGTTTGGCACTCTTGGGGTATTATATTTATTCAACCCTACGCTCTAAAACGCTTCATAGCCTTTCGCAATCTATAAAGTTGTCTTGGAATCTTCATATTATATACAAATAATACCATGTATTATCTTAAATTTCAATATATAACTTAGATTTTTTCCAATTTTGCCAAATTTATTCACTAAATATTTCTATTTAGGTGGGCTAGGCTATTTGTTTCCAACCCATGTATTTTAAGGCTTCAGCACTATCTTTTGATGTATGCATAGTGGTCAAACCCATCTGTTTTGCCATTGCTTCTAATTGTTCCATTTCAGCGGTTGTTGCACCAGAAACTGCTTGCACACTCAATTTGTTACCTATAAGGTTTTTTATCCTTATATTCTATATTTTTCAATATAGTTCAGCATATATTTTCACCTTTAACTTAATATTAAGGTGTCGGAGACTCTTGGAGGTATTTTTACTCTCGTATCGTTCAACCTCTATGCGTTACAAGGAATTGTGATGCAATCCCTCTCGGTATTAGCATGTATAAATTTAAAATAATTATCCAACTTGTATTCTTATACTCATTAGAAATTAATTTGCAACTTGAATTATCTTCTACATATTTTTTTACTTCTTCAAATTTAAATCGTGTAGCTATAATTAACACCTTCTTTATTTTAAATTTATATTTAGCCTCCCTTACTCATAATATAGTTTCCTATTTCTGAACCGAGTTTCCCCAATGTTTTTTGAAGCATATTTCTATGCAACCGAGCAATGTTTAAATTTACTCATCTCATAACTAAAATCTGTAAGTTCTTTTGTTGCATAAGCTAATCCCGCTGTTGGTAATGCAAATGCGCCTAGTAACGCATCTCCTATTTGGCTAGAAATATCGCCTATGTTTTGCAACGTTGCACCAAAATCAGAAACTTTATTTCTAGCAGATTCCATCTCTTTCTGTATCGCTGAAACTTCATTTTTAACTTGTGTTAAATTTTCACACTTTACACTTTCTATTTTTTGTTTAAACTTTTCTGCTTCAGCAGTAGATAATCCCATGGTGTTCATGTTATCCAAAGCAGATTGTTTAACTTTATTCATAGAATCTGCATATTTAGCTTGTGCTTGTTCTAATTCTCTTATCTTTTTAGCTTCGTTATCTCTTAATTTTTCGGTTTCTTTAACAGATAATGTTAGTTTTTCTTGAGTATTAGACATTGTTAATAGTTCTGCTTTTTGTTCTTTAACTGTTGTCAAATTCTTTTCAAGAACAGCTTTATGTTCACCTGTCGCACTTATAAGTTGCTTTTTTATAGCGTATTCTTCTGTTTGCAATGCTTTTAACTTACTATACGTAGATTGTTGTTCTTTTAACGCTGTATTTTGTTCTTTTACTGACGCCGTTGCCTGTTTTAAGTTTGAAGTTAAGCTAGAATTCAACTTTATATTTGAAGCTGATTTGTTTAAATCTAATATAGACTTATTTATGTCTTTAATAGTATTTTGTAAACTCTTTGTACTAGAGGAATCAAAAGACAATTTGATTTTTTGACTTTCTAAACTTTTTAATAAACTACTTAAATCAGATTTAATCTTGTTACTCTCTAATTCAACGCCAACCTTTACATTTAATTTATTCGCCATATATCCATCTCCCTTTCTTTTAATTTTTGAGAAAAAATAAGGGAGAATAGTTTCTCAACTATCTCCCCATTAATATTTTATTTATGAAATTATTTTACTGTTAAGCCACGAGAAGATAATGATTTCCTTAATATATCAGTTGCTTCTTTATCAAATTCTTTGGCAGTTCTATCCATAAAAGGTCTTCGTGGAACTGATCTCCACGGTGAAGCTGTAGTTATTAATATATCCAATCTTGGACGACCTCTACCCGTACCAACCGTAGTGTTTTCCAAAGTTAATTCATAAGAATCTTTTTTTGCGTTTATTGTAGTTTTAAAATTAGATTGCGCTGACAATCCTCCACTATCCATACGCCTTACATAACCACTTCTAGGCACGTATTGCTGATAAGCTTCATATACCATTAATTGGTGTGTATCTTTAAGCTCTTTTTCCATCGTAGACATACTATCTTTTATAGCATTTCTAATTTCAGAAAGAACAAAATCTAAATCGCCACTAGCCATTTATTTTGTTTCCAACTTTGCTTTTTTCTGCTTTCAATTTCTCTAACTCTTTTTTTAATTCTGCTTCTCTTCTTTCTATTTCCAATGCTTCTTTATTGTTTGCTTCTTGTAATATATTATTAGCTTGTTTTGTTATTAAATATTCTTGAACCTTTTCAGGATATTTAGCAAACTCTCTTATATTATTATAATATTTTACAAATATATGATTACATATCTCATTAACTTCTTCGTTAACTTTCAACCATAATAACGTTGGATTACTTAGTATAATATCAAGGGTTTCCTTATCATCTTCTAAGACATCACCAAATTCAATATCTGTTAACATTTTAAATATTTTATATGTAGTTTCGCTATTTTCTTCATTTGTTAATTTATTTTTATTATCTTCAATTTTAACATTCTCTAGTAATATATTCAGAATTTCTGTTATTTCATTTTGATTAGGCTGATATATTGTTATATGATTAGGATATTTAATTTTATATTCCTCTATATCTAATTTATCATAAACTACTTCAACTATATTCTTTTTATTTTTAAAAACTATACTTTTTATTTCTCTTTCACTAGACTTCTTTAATTCAATTAATTTCATAAAACTCTCTCCTTACTTTATATTTTAAATTATAATAAAAGCACTCTTTTATTATAATTCCTTAAAATTTCTTTATTTAGTATATATAAAAGAATTATATATATTAAATAAAGAAAGGAAAAAGTCAATTAAGACTCTCTCCTAATAAATTATTCTACACCATTGATAGGGATCAATTTAAATTCTCCTAATTTACCATTAGAATCTGCCATTGCTTTCCAAGTAATACTTGTAGACATGGCTTCTTTGCTACTACTTGTCGAAATACTAAAAGATCCGTCTGGTTTTGCTTTAGGTATTTCAAGTTGAAGTGTTGCTATTTCATTTTCAGAAGAATCTATTACGATAGTTTCTAAAACTATTTTCTTAGCTGTAGGAAATTTCTTAGCATTAATTTCTATAGTATCTGATGTTGCTGGTGTCTTATATTGATATACAACTTTAACTTTTTCTCCATCATGTCCAGATATTGTAACATCTTTACTTGATCCTGTTGCAGATGCTGTTATTTGCCCTGTATCACCATAAACTTTTACTGTTCCAGTAATAGGCGTTTCATCTAAAGTTATTTTCCCACTTGAAACAGTATATTCTTTTGATTTATAAGCCACTCCAGCGCCTGTATTTATTGTAGTACCCATCTGTAAAGCTAGTGCTTCTATTCTAAAAGTAGGTTCTTCAGTTGTGATAGAAAGGTCTTTATTTCCTCCAACATTTTCTTTTATTATAGATCGCTACTTCTATAATGTCATTTTTTTAATTATGACCACTTCTTTTCAGAACGTGATAAGATTATTTCTTCATCTTCGGCATTATCCGTTAAGAGCCACCCATTTCTTCCACCAAACACTTGTGGTTCTACGACATCTCTGTCTAATCGTTTGACCTTCTTATTTCTAAGCTTGGCGACCAAATTTCCATTGTTTTAGCATTTAGGATTTAACCATGTGCCATCCTTACGATTGTTATGATTTCTCACCATCATAAAGGTTTCTGAATCTATCCTTTATTGTGGTTGTAAGGCTTTAGGATTTACTGGTTTTAAAGTGGTGTCCTACACTCATTTCTAAATGTACGCTGTTAAGTTTACTATGTAAACTATTGTATTACAGTAGCTATAAGACCATTTCCTCGACCACCTCTGATTTCCGTTGCATCGACAGAAATCTCTATTCCAGAAGAAGTAAGTCTGTCTTGACAAATAACTTGTCCATCATCTGATATTATGTAACAATCAAAAACATCGACAATCAAATAATCCTCTGTGCTATTAAATTTCATATTAAAATCCTCCAATATTAATTTTATATTTTAATTAGTTTCCTAACTAATTACTACATTTTTCCAAAGACTTCGCTAAACCTCTTAATGGATTCCTTGCTACTATCTTTCATCAATTCTAAATCACATGAAAAATCTACTATCTTAACTTGTTTTGTGCCAAATTGACTGGCGAATAAAACAGTTAAATCATGTTCTTTAATATTTCTGATTCTTGAAAAATCAGTTATTGTTTGATAATAAGATTGTTTATAAATAGTTTCATAGCTAACACCTGAAAAGTTTTTAATAGTAGAAATAATATCTTCAAACTGAATATTACCTTGTTTTTTATTTCTTACTTCCCTAGCGTCAGCCATCTTTTTAGCAACAATCCTGCTTTTATAAAACTTTTCTTCTTGTATCAAATTTTGTTCCATTACAACTTTTCTAAAAACGTCATAATTAAACTCATTAACACATCTTTCTTTTGCTTTTCCTATGTAAAAACATTTATCCTGAAAATCAACTTCTACAGTATCTTTACAAACGATTTCTATTAAACGCTTAATGCAATATGCTTTATATCTAACAGCATCATTTCCATCTATACCTTTTAATTCTGAGCAATTCAAATCTTTAAATAATATTGCTTCTAAAGTTGAAACATCTTCATTTTCAGTATAAGTATGTTTTTTATTATATTTAAGAATCCATGCTACTTGCATAAAATTCATATAATCTTTTAATAAAACAGGGTAAACTTCTCCAATACCTTTTACTATTCGTGGTAAATTAAAGATATCTTCAAACAAGCTATCTCCTCCTCATGTTAGAGGTTTTTATTTTACCAGCTAAAGCTAATCCAACATATTCAGCGTCTTTAGAAACTCTATATTGCTCCCAACTAACAAATTCAATGCTAGTTAAACCTTTGCTTAATTTTTTATTGTCCAATATATCTGTTATTGTATCAGCTATATTTGCACATCTTTCTTCGCCTAACCCTTGTAAAATATTAGCCTTAGTAGGTACTAATATCTCTATAACAACATAGTTATCCCCTACTGTTGCGTTATCTAGCGTACCTTTACTCATATATACAAACATAATAGGTATAGCTTTTTCAACAACTTCTTCATAATACATATAAGGTATAATAGTTTTTTCTATTAAGCTTTCAGTTATATCTGGTTGCTCTACGAGCTTTCCATTGTTAAGTTTAGCTTTTTTAGATAAAGGAGAATCGGTTAAATAAGTCATATATCTTCTAATGTCTTGATTTTCATCAATTAATTTTACAATTTCATTTTTTATAGCAGTAATATTTTTAAACTTCATACTTATTCCCATGACTTACCACCTACTTTCCTATAAATATTTCTTTTTCAATTTTTATATCTTTTTCTTTTGCTGTTAAAACTACGTATTCCTTCTTTTTTAAAGGTGTTAAAATACATGTTTTATTATCTATTTTTATAACACTTGCAATATCTGCATCATCAACCATAAAGTCAAAATCTACATCTATAGAAGCATTAGAGTTGTCTTTTTCAATAATTGTATAAGTTGTTTCAGACGTTATAGTATCATTCCCGTCAATGATATATACTGTTTCACCTTTAGTATTTGTTATGTTTTCTGGGTTATAAGCTATCAGATTTTCTATATCATCTTCTGGTAATAATCTTGTTTCACTCGATTGAAATACTAATAAACCGTTTTGTGTGGAATCTAAATAAGTAGATTCATACGCTATAGTACCACCATTGACTCTTAATAAAAATCTCATACCTCTATAAACGTATCTTTTCCCTAATTCTGCGTTCATAGTAACCTTCATTATAGTGTCACCATATCTAATATCTGTATTTTCTCTTTGCACAACACCTATATTATAAAGTGTTTGGTTTTCAGCATACACTGGTACAGTAGTAATACTACCGTCTTTATTAAGAAAACTTAATGTATTATTACAAGGTTTAATTTTCGCTTCTTCATAATCATGCTCAATATCAACAGCTGAACTAATATAATAAACTTTATCTTTTCCATTTTCTTCAACATAAATATAGTCACCTGTGTTCATTCTATTTGTTTCCATCCAAATAAGTTTTTCATACTCCGTTAACTTACCAGGTATCTTACTTTTATTGCTTATAACAGCTTTTTCAAGTTTTTCACGTTCATTTATTTTAACATATTTAGCATCATTAGAATTTATAGCTACTCTAAACTTTGTTATTAAATTTTCTTTTGCCTCATTGTAATCATCTGCAATTTCCCCTATAACACTATCTCTAACATCTGTATAACCATACAATCCATTTATTTTTTTTATATAATCTAAATCCATGAACTAACCACGCTCACTTCATCTTCACTAACACCAGTTAAGTTATAACCTGAACCATCTCTTAATCTAGCATTATAATCATCTAATATTTTTTCATATCTAGATTCAACCTTTTCTAGCATATTTTCAAAAGTCTTTCTTTCTTCCGCTGGTGAAAACATACTTATATCATTACCTAGATATTTTTGCATTTGTTTAACTTTAACTTCTTCTTCTTTAAAATATAAAAAATACATTTTTTCTGCTATTAATTCTTCTTCAATTTTTATTAAATCGAAATTAAAAACTTCATCTTCGTCATTTCTATCTGTAAAATCAATTTCAAAATTTGCTATTTCATTATTAACTAAAATAGTCGCCTCATCTAATAAACTAAAACATCTTCTTTTAATTATTGCTTCAATTTCATCTTCTGTACAATTTTTATAAGAAAAGAAATTCTTATCTTTTTTTATCTTATTTATAAATCTATTATAAACATTTTCATATTTGGTTGCCATTAAATCACTCTCTTTCTAGGAAACACTAATGGCTTCCAATGTACTATGTTGTTTTCTTAACTACTGCTCTTTTTCTAGTTGTCTTTTTAGGTTTTTCTTCTACTTCTTCAGCAACTTCCTCTACTACATTTTCTTCTATAGCCACTTCATTCACAGTTGGAGTAACTAAAAGTTCAGACTTCATAACACCCTTTTTAACTTCTTCTATTCTTGCTCTAATATAAATTTCCATCTTATCAGCTAAAAAGTATTGATTCGTATTTTTTAATCCTATAAATGTAGTTAAAAAAGTCTTTAGCACCTTCTCGTTTTTAATAGAAAGTATTTCTTTTAAAATATCATCAGAAGGGTTTGTTATCATTTCTTCTATTCTTTGTTGCGTATAATAATCCTTTTCCTTTTCAGGGATTATTCTTAGTTGTGCGTAAGCATCAGCTTCGATTGATTCTTCAAATCTTACTTTTCCTTTTTTAAATACACGTGTTTTGTTATTTAGATTTCTCACATCTCTCCATAACATTTGTGTACAAAACACTTCACCATCTTCATTTTTTGGCTCTAATACATACCCAGCACCATTATTTCCTGGAGCATATAATTTATGGTCAAAATCGTGGTATACATCTACATATTCATTATCATTAAATCTTCTCATTATGACTCTCCTTTAAAATAATTATAAATAAGGACGTAGAAATCTACGTCCTAAAAATGATTAATCGTTATCAACAGCAAGCTTAGCTATCTTTTCTAATTCAGTTATACAGAAACCAAATTCAACACCAGTAAGTTTAAGGTGAATAGTCTCAGAATTTATATCAGTTTCACTTAAGATCCTTAATTCTCCTTTAGTATACAGTTCACCAACTTTTCCTGCAACACCAAATAATCTATCTTTTGGTAATAATGTTTCACCATTACCCATCTTTCTGCCTGCTTTAATTGATGCTATTAAAGAATCTCTATATCTTGTAGCAACAGAGTAGTTATTGAAATAATCTTTTGTTCTATCAGATTTTTCATATCCTGCAAAGTTAGAAATTGGTCTTAATGTTGAAGATAATCCAATTATAACTGGTTGTTGTCCTTCAGAATGATCATCTAAGTATCCGTTAAATTCATCCATACCTTCTTGTGTTATTTCACTTGTACATTCAACGTAATTTTCTCCACCGTCAGTTATTAATTCATCTAAATATCCCATTATTATACTGAATTTTTGGTTTTCAAAAGCGTCTATAGCAAATTCAACTATTTTTGCAACTTGAAAAGCACCTTGTCTTCTTAAATCAGAAAGTTTCATTTCTGTTTCTAATTGTAAATGCTTTTCAACAACCAATCCTCTAGTATAGTCTATATAAGATTTTTTAACATTACCTGTTCTAGCCACAGACTCTCTAGCTATAAGTAAATTCTTTGGAGATTTGTATATTTTAGCTGTATCAAACTCACCGATTGAACTTATATTAAACATAGATTCTAAAATTTCTGATGGTGCTTGGAATATTTCAGGCTCAACTATTTTAACTATTAATTCTGATAAAGCTTCTCTAGCTTGTGTACTATTAGTTTTATCTATTTTCTTTATATATCCTTCAACAGCTGAAGATATAGCTTTGTCTTCTTCACTTAATTCTAATCTATTAGCTACTCTATTAGCCCACTCAATCATTCTTCTATCTTGATTTAAAACTTCACTTAATTCTATATTCATTTTTTATAATTCTCCTTCAATTCAATTATTTTATTAATTTTTATATTTAAATTATTTTACAACTTTAAATCCTAAAACTTTATGTCCAGCATCATCCATAAATCCTAATGATACTAATTCTGTTTTAGCATTTGACGCTGATTCTTCTAATAATCCGTTTTTAACAGTTAAGTATTTACCTGCGCTAACCTTTTCAGCATTTGTAGTAGCACATTCAGCTTTAAATTGGTCAGTCATCCAAGCTTCTCCATTATAAAGCCCTCTAACCCCAGCAAATTCTTTAACCTTTATTGTATCTTGTTCTACATCATAGTCAGATATAGGTAGCCCTTGTGCTACTGAATCTGTAACAACGACATCTCTAACCACTATTCCTATAGCTTCAGTTAAATTTGTAGCTATGTCTATTTCACCTTTAGCTTCATCAACCTTTACAAACATTCCTCTTTTTAATTCAACTTTTGCTTTATTACCAGCATCGACAGGTACATTTTCAATTTTTAATAAATTTCTTATCATAATATTTTCTCCTTTTTATAAATAATTTTATATTTTAACTATTTTCCTTTTAGCCAATTTGATATTGGATCTTCGTTTTCATAACTATATTCAATATCGCTAGCTAAATCTTTAGTTATTGTCATTTTTTCAGAAGCTTCTATATTTTCTTTTTTTATAGATTCAGCTTTTTTAATAACCTTTTCAGCTATAAATATTTTGATAGCATCTTTGTTCAATGTATCAATAGCTTCTTGTAACACCTGAGACGTTTCTATATCTTCAGCAGTTATATAGTTACTAGATAGAGCATAGGTTTTTAAATCTTCTCTTGCTTGAGATAACTCAGCTTCTCTTTTTTCTTTTTCAATTTCTTCAACTTGTGATTTAAAAGGCTTTAATTCAGCTATAATAGTTTCTTTTTCAGCTATAATATTTAATTTTTCTTTTATAATATTGTCTTTTTCGGCTATTAATGTATCTTGTGAAACTATAGTTTCACTCAATTCAATTATCTTTGCTTGTTTTTCAGATAATTCAGTAGCTTGTCCATCAACTAATTCTTTAGCAACAAACACCATTTTCACATCTCTTTTAGATGTTATAGTAACAACTCCATCATCTGCAATAGTATATATGTATTCACACATATTATCCTCTGTTTCTCTTGACCATTCTCTACAAGCAATAAATCTATTTTCTAAAGGATATACTCTAACAATGTGATACCATTCTTCTTCATACTCATCTAAAGCTCTCTCAATACCTCTGTGGATATCTCTTGTAGTTAAAGCTGAAGCTTCTAAATTAGATTTTTCTACTTCTTCATCTTTATCGGCTTCATCAGGATCATTTTCTTTTTTTTGTTCATCTTCTGATATCTTTTCTTTATCTTCAGTTTCAGAAGTTTCTTGTTTTTCTTCAACATCTTCAGGTTGTTTTTCATTATCTAAATCTTTTTCTTCTACATCTGAATTATTAGTTTTGTCTTTTTCTAATTCTTTAGAATTCAAATTTTCTTCCTCCTTTTCTAAAGTTTTGCTTTCTTGAACATCTTCTGTAAAAGCCATTGCAAGTTGTAAATTAACATCTTGCTCTGCAACTTCCAAAAGACCTGCTGAACCATAAGCTGGTTGAATATTTTCACCTAAACAACAATTACCTAACCATGTTATATCAGTAAGCCATTTAACACCTTTATCTATATAGAAATTATTATAAGATATCTCCCAAGATGTTCTCAATGCAGTTCCTAATCTTTTTATAACTTCTATTGCTCTCCAATATCTTTTCCAAATATGTGCTGTAGCGACAAAACATCTTTTTACAACACCATCTAATTCAATTTCTTCAATTTCAATATTTGTGTGATAACCAATTGGATAAGTGTCAAAATCCGTCTTGCTTATAAGCTTACCTTTTGAATCAAGTTCTCTTATCTTTTTGTAATTATGACCAGAAAAGTCATATTCCCCATTATCATTTTTAACAATCTTGCATACTAAAGGTTCGCCTATAAGTCCCTTCTTTTCCTCATCAGTCAAATCTTTTTCTCTTAGCCCAGCTTTATTTTCATTGCCTTCATCTAATGGGCAAACTAAGAATTTAGCTTCTATTTTAGTAGCATCTTCTTTATGTTCAGCCAATGAGATTAAAGTACCATTCAGTTTTAATTGCTCCATAATTTTAACTCACCACCTTTCAAATTAAAGTTGATTTTCATATTTAGATTTATTTTCCTCATTCTTATCTACATTAGTTTCATCAGTAACTTGTGGCTTTTCTTCTTCCTTATTATCTTGCATTAAATCGTTGGAATTTGACGTATAGGAGTTTGAGTGTGGTCTAAATACATCGATATCTAAATCTTTAACACCATCATTTGTTGCATATTTATTTTCACTTAATCTATTCATTATTTCAGTATCAAGATCAAGCCCTAGTATTTCTAAAACCGTTCTGTAAGACATACCTAACTTAGAGTACAGTAAATCAACAAGTTTCATCTTGCTTTCTAAATCAATCATTCTAGTATCTTCAATACTTATAGTAGGTGCATAATCAGTATCTAAACCGTTGTCATCTAATACAATTTTGTAATATTTGTTTAAAGTGTGTTCTAATTGTTTAGATATTTTATTTACCGTTTTAAGCATTTCATCAACACTTACACTTACACTATTAAAGCTAGATTTAGATTCATTTGACATAAAAGATATACCTAGTGCATTTAATACTCTGTTTCTATAAGATAAAATAACAGCAGGGTTTGTTTCTTGCGATTTAGGTTCTAATACTTTAATTTCTTCAACATAAGCTGGCGTCGTAACAACTACCGTTGATTTTCCTAATGCTTGAATAAAGTTACTATGTGCATAACCTATCTCTTTAGGATGTTTAGTTTTTGAACCATCTTCACCTAATAATTCTTTTCTAAGCACTTGATGAAATATCTTCTTACTTCTACTAACAGCATTTATCCTGTCGACTTCATCAAAAGTTTCAACCATTAACATAGATGGTATTGCTTTAAATATAGGTGACACACCATATAAACCACGAAGATTATTTATTCTGCTTAACCCAGTTCTAGTAGGATCTAGGAACGCTATTCTATCTTTAACTACAACTGCATCTGCTACTTCTTTTGGATAAGTTGCTTTAATTTCATCTTCAACTTTTTTATATATCTTTACGAATTTATTTGATTTTAAGTTATTATATTCAGATTGATTTTTCTGTAAAGTAGACTTTAACTCTTGTATGTCTAAAGTTAAAACTGGTTCATTACCTATCTTATATGGTGATACCTTAAAGATTTTTAATGGATAATTCTCAATTATGTAACCATTTTTAGAATCTCCTCTAAGATATGTCATATAGTTACCTTGAGTATATGTATTAACAACATTTTCTTTAATAAGTTGTTCAATATCAATATCATTATGAAAATCTTCGATAAGCGATTCTATCCTTTCTTTTAATTCCATATCTTGGTCAGGAATGTTTTTATAATTTAACTTGAAAGAAGTATTGACATTATTCTCGATTGTTTCTACTACCTTACCTATAAGATCATCTTTATTTATATAATATTTTACTAATCCATTTATTTTAATTATCTTATCTAAGTTATTTTGAGTGTTTTGCGCAAGACTCTGTAATTCTTTTGCTGTAGTTACAAACGTACTACTCTCAACTTCTAAAACTTTAGACAACATATTTTCTGTTCTTTTAAAATCAATGGTTGCCTGTTCAAATGAAAGATTGTAACCATCAACGTCAGAAGTTTCTATTTGTTGTTCCGATAAGATATATTCACCATTTATATTTGATAATGTCATAGATTCACCTAAAGGTATCTCAGGTACATCCAGTTGTATTCTTGCTGTCATGTTTATTCCTCCTTTCTTTTATTTTAAATTATAATGTAAAATATATTTCACTGCACAGTGATGGCATATCCGACCAATCTGTGTTATCTTCTTGTCCTGTTAATTCCATTTCTAACCCCTGAATGAATAAGTTTGCCATAGCAGAAGTTATATATTTATCTTTTCTTCCAGTACTAGGTTCTGATAGTTTAATCTTTCCGCCTTGCACGAACTCTTTATTTAAATTAATCATTTCATTTAAAGTTAAATCGGAATATACATATGGTAATTCTAATCTAGCCTTATCTTCTGGCGAACTTAAATTATATTCTCTTTTTTCAAGTAAATACTTTTCTTTGCAACCCATATGACTTATTAAGTATTTATATTTACCATCTTTTAATGAACCAAGCATAGTTGTATGTAGAGCATGGTTTGTATCAGCTCCACCTATAAAAGTCCACATGATAGGTGATGCATTTGGATTTTTACATCTATCAGCTAAGACATCATTATTAAATACTTTTATAGGTATATACTCTTTATCTCTTTCTTCATCATACAGCACTTTTGCCATAGCATCTACTAAGTTAGTTCCATATGTCCTACCATCGAAAACAAAGTAATCGGCATCAAAATCTTCCATTATTTGTCTTATTCTTATAGCTTGTTTCTCTATTTCAATACCTTCAAAGGCTTCAGTGTAAACCTCTTGTCTTTCATACTTCTCACCTTGTTGAATTGCTCTTACACATTTTATTACCGTAAGGTCATTCTTTACAGTTTTTGTTGATTCAGACATAGCTATATCCATAGAAACAACTCTTATTTCCCCTGCTTGCTTCTTTATATCGCCAAATCTATTCCTTTTGTTATCAAGATACTCTTCTATAGTTTTAGGATACCAAGCTTTCTTAATTCTTTGTGCTTCAGAAACTAATTCAAAGGAATAATATTGCGAACTATTTCCACCTATCATAAGATTATTATATTCTAAGTCAAATGTAGTAGAGTCTAGCTTTGTTTTTTCTCTAAGCATCTGTCTTTTTGTTCTAATCCCGTGTTTTAAAGTTACAGCATAATCTGTAGCAAAACAAATAGAATCTCCTTTATAAGAACCAACTACTGCACTTTTAATTAAATTCCACATCCAATGTGATTTAAAGTAAGCACTACTTAGGAATATTTCACGTGGTTCTTCTTGCAGATGTGCATATTCAGGCTTCTTAGTATACTCAGTAGGACGAATTATTTCCGTTGGCGAAAGTATTGAATCTAATATCTCTTTTGAGACCAAACGAAACTCATCTACGATTAAAATTGTACTTCTTAACCCACGGCTCTGCTCTCCCGCTACTCCAGCGATAAAACTACTTCCATTATGAAAGATTACTTCTATTGAATTTTGACTAGAAGATATCTTTTTAATTTCCCGTCTTAAATTAGGTGACATAGTCATTAATTCTTTTTCAACTTTTTCAGTGATTAATAATCCACCCTGCTTCTTAGTTAAGGCTGTAACTAAAACTTTACTATTAGGATATAGAATACATACTGCACAAGCATAAACACTTGTCGTAAATGATTTTGCACATGCTCTAGCACATAATAATACAACTAAAGGACATGAGTGCATTAAATATATCATAATAATTTGGTAAAAATGAAGCTTAATCCCTAAATAATGTTCAATAAATCTATGAATGTTACGTCTATAAAAAGTTGTCCAATCTATTATCTTTTCTTCAAATTCTTTATCAATGTCTTCTTTTTTATTTATATTCATTGATCTTTTGGTCATGTCAATGTTATTTTTATTATTTTGATGTGAATTTTTAAAATTAGAATAAGAAGCCATGTTTTACACCACCTTCTCTACTAATAAGAATAAACTATTCATGCTCATCTTCATTTTCAACGGTAAATTCTTTATCAAAATCTCTACTTCCAGTTAATAAATTTTTCATTGGTCTTAAAACAAACCTATTAAAGTAATCACCTATTCCATCAAAATCATGATAAAGTTTTTTGTCTTTGAAGTATTCTGCTGGTTTATACCTTTCTATATCTTTCAACCAAACGCCATATACTCTAGTTGAATCTGTTTCATTCATAGCGCTCATTGTTCTAGGAGTAAGGTTTGAATTATTCATTAGTTCCATAAGAGATTTTTCAAGTTTATCAGTTGCCTTTCCTTGTTGTCTTGTATTTCTTATTTCCAATTCTTTTATACATATCATCTGAAATAATCTTTGCATAGACATCTTTTCAGATTCATGATTTAAACACCATTCAGCGAAATCTTCTTCTAACCATTGGTATTCATTAGGTGTGAATCCATATCCCCATCTTTTCAATATATCTTTAGTGACTTTAAATTCTTCTTGGTTATCTTGATTTATTGAATCAGCATCTATACCTAAATCATCGCTATTATTCCATGTACATCCTTTATAATTTAAATATATATTTTTCATATATACTCCAACAGTTTCTTTTTCATCTGCTACTGCCGATTCAAATATCTTTTTCAAAAAAGGAACATCATATATTCTTAATATATTTTTAAAATTATTCTCATCTACATTCCCATCAATATAAACATATTGTTTTAAACAATCTTTGCATATGCCAAATTTCCCATTTGCATAAAAAATATTGTCGCTAGCCGTATAGAAATTAGAAGCTGGCTGTATTCCGTTTTTATTTTTGCAAGATTGTGCAAGTTGCATACTACAATAATTTGTTTCTATTTTTCTCGCCATACTCTCACCTACTTTATTTTTTTAATATAAGAAAAGCCTGTTTATTCAATAGACTTTAATTTTTCTTTATTTTTTAAATATTCATCATAATACATCCACGAATATCCATAAATACTTTTCCCTTTTCCTAAACAAATCGATGATATAGCACTTGGTTTACCTTTGACTATATATTTATTTTCCACTAACCATTTAATTGCAATCGTCATACTATCGAACTCATTTATATATTCTTTAGTCTTTTTATCCAACATTACAACTTTTCTTTTTCTTGCACTATTTTGAGAAATCTTTCTATTATGTTCTTCCGAAAAAGTTTTTCCTTTTAATTTATTAGAAATGACACGTTTACTCTCCTCGCTATGTTTCTTTCCAACAAATCCACCACCGTGTAACTCTATCATTTTTTCTCTTATATCATCTAAATGTTTTAGATGCTTTTTTCGTTCAGAAAAAGAATAATTACTCCACCTCAATTTTCCTTGTTCGGATATTTTGCTTTTTGCATAATCGCTATGCTTCTTCCCGTAAAAAGGATTAAGTTCTCCAAAAGCACCATACATAGGATTATTTTCACCTTTAACTCTTTCAGACATCAATCTTCTCTCTTTTTCAGTTCTGTAAGATTTTCCACCCTCAGATATATTATATCCATTAGGACATATAGTGTTATATTCTTTTATATATTCTATTTCTCTTATATCTAACTCTTTGTAAGGGATATTATCTTGTATAGATTTAATGTTGAAATTTTCAACACCATACTTCCTTATAGCGCTTGCTAAAGCTGTTTGTCTATTTCTTTTTATAGCATCATATTTATGTTCACTCCATCTATGTCCAACATTGCCTATTGTTTGCCCTATATACTGTTTCCTATTTATTTTATTTGTGATAACATAAATACTTCCTAAAATTTCTTTTTCATTAAATATCATTATTTAATCACTCCTATTTAATATAATTATCTATTTATTATAATTATTATTCTTTCTTCTTATACTATTTAACTTAGTCAATGCTTCTCTAAATTCTAACGTATTTTCAAAACTATATACAGGATTATTTCTATCCCCTACTTTAAAATATGAAAACCCACAATAATTTAAAGCTATTGCTAAAGTTTTCGAATCTACTGCATAATATTTTTTCTCCATACTCATACCTCAAACTCATTTACTTAATACAATTATATTACCTTTAAACATAAAATATGTAAATTATACATTTAAGCAACCTTGTATTTTAGGTTACACCTACTATAATGTAAACCCGCCTTTATAGTTATTAACTTGTTTAATTTTATATTTGATATTATAGATGTCTATTTTTACGTTTATATTTACATTTTTTACACTGAAGTTACGTTCGTATTTACATTTTTATATCATAGAAATGGGTATATAACTACCTTATAGGATACTTTTTTATTTTTCCACCTCTTTATTCTTATACAGTTACAATTGTTGTATATATTAAATAAGCTATATATTCGAGCTATATAGCTTATTTAAAACTCTCATTTATTTAATTTATATTTTAAAATTGGGTAAATTTTTTATTACCTTTTTACTTTTATAGTGTCACTTTTTTTGGAAGTCAATTTATATATATAAATTTACTTCCTTTTTTAGGGACACTTTTATTCATTAGCTAAAAATAATATTAAGATATATAATAAACTCTTTTAGCACCTTTATGAAATATAGTCATAAAATAGGCGTCTAAGCTATTATAGGTTAAACGCTCAAAATATGACTATTATATGTATAAAAACTCCTTAAAAAATATCTGCCAAGAAAATGGGTGTAATAATGGGGCAAAATCAACTTCTCTATATATAGATACAACAGTTTTGCCCTTAAAATACACCTAAAAACTTGGCAACTATATTCTATAGTTTTGGGGGATCTTTTAGCGTCTAAGCTATTATAGGTTAAACGCAAATTTTTACCCCAAGTTTTTTATAACACTCCAATATTTCTTATCACGATTAGGATTTATACTACCATCTTCCAATTTTCTTCTTTTATCATTATCAGTTATAATTATATATGGTAATTTTATCATCTTTAAACCTTCATTTAGTTTTGAATAACTTCTTTGTTGCTTTCCATTTACCCTTATATTGATTTTTTCAATAAGTTCTTTTTGTTCTTCCTTATATAACCTTTTTCTAACTACACTTGCTAAATACAATGATAATTCATTCTCTTTACTTATCTTTTCATAATTAACATCTCTAGTTTCTGCTTTCATACTTTTACCTAACCTATTTAATATTACAGCTTTATAGCTAAATTTAAGCATTAATTCAATGTTAGCTAATTCACTTGCATATTTATTATATTTAGTTTCATTTAACTGTAAATTGCCATCTTTATTCATATCCATTCCTAAACATCTAAAACCTTTTCTCATCAGCTTATCAGTATCCATATATTTTTAACTATTTTTTAGAATAATTCATATAAACATCTCGTAAAATTTTAGCTTGTCCATAATTTCTCCCTAAAAAAAGATGGATAAAACCTTGAATTAAATTCCTTTATTTAAAGGTTGGATAAAACCTTGGATTAAACTACTATTTTATAACATTATATTCATTAAACAACTTACATTTCTATTATAATCCATTTAATTAACATAACCAATAATTTATTTACAATTTTTATATTTAATATCCTCTAAAGTTGCAATCATGTTAACAATTCTTTCTCTTGTCATAGTAGTCTTTTCAGTAAATTCAATATTATCTAATTCATGATATAATTTAGCTATTTGTCTATCTTCATTAGAAATATTATTTTTCTTTTCAAGACTTGAATCAAATTCGCTTGAAATATATTTTATATCTTCCCTTGTAAATAAACATATAGTTTGTTTTTTACCATAATATTTACTAGGTTTAACTTCATCATAAACAACTAGATCAAATTCTTTTATACCTCTAGTTTGATTTTCGACCTTAGATTCATAGGTTACGACTATTTCTATCCCGTCTAAAAATAATGAACCTGTTCCTCCATATATTTCAGCTTTACACATATATTTGCAATTACTATCTATTTCTGATAAAACTTCATTTAATTTTTCTTGCAACATACTTATATTCGTTTTGCCAATCCATAGTACCCTCTTAGGTTTTTCTTTAATTATTTTTAGCATAGCGCCATATGTTTTACCTGTACATCTTTTAAAATTACAAAATACTACACTTTCATTTGCTTTAAGTAATTGTTCCACTTCTATTGTTCTTATCATAAAATCACACACTCCACACATTTTTATTTAAAAACTAATTCTCTTAATTCTTAACAATGGATACTAATTATAATATCCACTATAAAAATTAAACCATTAGGGAGAATCCTAATGGTTATTTGTGATACAGCTAGAAGCCCTCACTTAATTGCATTTTTTCTTTTAGATAATTAATCCTATCTGACACAAGGCATTTGCAGAACCTCGAAAGAAATCTCCCCTTGAACTCGTCAGCAAAGAACAAGTTTCATAGATTTAATCTACATATGGTAGATAAACAAAAACAACAATGACATTGCCAAAGTTGTAGTCTCCTTGTAACCTAGTTACATGAGCTAATTTACACATTCTCCTTTATATATCCTACTATGTGTAATAAGGCGAGGATATTTTACCATAATAGTAACAAGTGATAATCATTTTCCCTCCCAATGAAAGAGAATGAATTATCCAAGAAATATTATTTGTCGACATCTTCCAAGGTTCATATCTCTCTTTAGCTACTACAATCAATTTTGATAGGCTGAGAATCGCTTTATTTTAATCTAAATGAATAAAGTATCACGAAAGCTAAATGCGTTAATTCTCGTGTATTTTTGCTACCAAAACAAGCCATTTGTAGGTTGCAGAAATTCTATTTATTTCTTAGATATTAAGATTATTTCTTCTTCACTAAATATATAATCTATATATTTAAGACTGAAACGCACTCTATCTTCTTCTAAATACATTCCTTCAACTACGCTTTGAACATAAGGCTCTTTTGCTAAAGCAACTATATCTCCCAATTCTATTTTTGTATCATCTTTATCTTCTTCACATTCACAATCAGAATCATCTTCACAATCAAAACAACATTTTTCACATTCTAAAGAATCATTATTTAAATGTTTATCCAATAAATCTATAATAAAATCTTCGATATCTTTCTCATTAATTATCAAACTTCCATTACCTGTTAATGTTAAACTCTCCATATTTTTCTCCTCTATACTTCTATTAATTATTTTAATTTGATGTCATAGGTAATTGTTTTACCTTTACCTTCTTCAATAACAAATAATAAAGCCCCTGCTCCACTTGTCCTTCTTAACTTCATAGAATATTCATCAACAGAGCATAATGATGGCGCTTTAATAACTTCACAATCCATACCTATACTCTTAGAAAAACTATGATGTAGATGCCCTGATATAAATAAATTAATATCTTCTTTATAAATAAACGAATAATCCTTTACGGCTTGTTCAAGATTTTTTTCGTTTTGTCCATGTGAACCCATTACATTTAAGCCTAAACAGTTAAAATAAATAAATCCAGCTTTACTATCATTGATAATTATATTATGATTATCAGCTAATCTAGCTTTTAAATAAAACACTACTATCCTTTCAAGGTTTTCTTCTTGAAAATCCCCTGACTTACTATTTAATATTCTAGTTTCACTATGATTACCTAATGTATAATGAATATCTAATTTACAGTATTGACTTAATTCATTGAACCAAGTAGCCATAAATTCAGCAAATTGCATACATTGATCTATCATTCCATATTTAAGCTGTGCTAAAGTGGAAATTCTAAGCATTCCCTCTATTGAATCACCTAGCATTGCAATATGTAGCGTATTTATCTTTTCCTTGTGAATTATATCTACAACTTCAGAAAATACTTCCCACATTCTTTCTTTAAAGACTTCCTCATTGTACTCGTTAATAACCTCACCATTTAACCCCTTAATCAAACAATTCTTACCAAAATGTTGGTCGCTTAAAGTCAAAATACCCTCTGTATCACCACAATGTTCTAAACTAGAAACTTCTGGTAATGTAAAAGGTTCAAGGTTCTTAATAGCTTTAATTACTTGTTCAAATCTTAAATCTACTCTACTATAATCCCTAACAAGTTTATTAACTTCTTGCTTTTCAACCTGCAATTTATTTCTTTCTATTTTAATTTCTCTTAATATTTCATTTTCTTCTAAAAAATTATTTTTAGCTGAAGATAAACCTTTTTCAAGCCCATCCTCATACCCTAATGAATAATTCTTATGTATTCCTCTTAAATAACTTTCTTGAAAGTTTGTACCAAATTCAGAATTAATTAATTCAGCACATTCCTTATTTGTATATCCTAATTCTTCTTTTTTGCCATAAATTTTATGTATATATTGCTCTCTAGTTTCATTTTCTAATTTTTTAATACTCATATTTTCTCAAACTCCCATTATTAATTTGAGATGATAAAGCACTCTCATGCTACCTAGCTTATCGACTAGTTATCTAGGCTATAAAAATTATCAAAATACTTAAATAACATTAAATAATTAAATAATTTTTATTTATTAGTCAACTGTTAATTTAACAATTTACTCTAATTGGATGTAGCCCTACACCCTCTATTCCATCAGAATTAACCTTTGGAAATACTTTTCTTATAATTTGGTATGCTCCATTAACATCAGCATTTATTTTAACACCATTGTTACTTACATAAATTAGATTGTAAATATATTTTATTAAATTTTTTAATATTTTTTATTTATTTTATTAAAATATCTTGCTATATATATCCTTATATAAAACTAAACAGAAATGCGCTGTTTGAGGCACAGCGCATAAGGCTTATTAGTGGTATTGTCTAAGTCAGTACAATCCTAAATTTCTTCTTCTCTAGTGATAGAAAATGTCAAACCTTCCATTCCTATAATTTCTGATAATTCTGCCGATAAATCATGAGTTTCTTCGTTGCCCTTTTTATCAGTTTCAATTATAATAAATACACCATCATTTTCCTCTATTCTTGCATTTGCAAATTTTAATGTAAATTTTGCTGTATTAGACTTTTTCATACTCCATCTCCATCCTTAAATTTTCTTTAATAAAGGTGTACCTTTTACCTTTATAATATTTTTAGCATTTAACTTTTGCTCCTTTTTGGTCTTAGGATTTATATATAATCTTTCTTTTTTTTCTACCTTTTCCAAGATTAAATATCTTCCTAATTTAACTTTATTACCAACATCTAAAACTTTAGATATTTCCCCAATTATAAAATCAATATCCTCTATCTTTTTTACAACTTCTTTTTTTGTACATTTTTCTTGTTTTGCTATTAAATGCACTAACTCCTCTCTATTCATAAATTCTCTTCCCTTTTAAAAATATTTTATATATATTAACCTATTAATTATTATCTTATTTAAATCCCAAAATCTCCAAAAATAGAGTCGGCTACCGAACGCCAACTCTAAATATAAGGAGATAATGAGAGAATTTTGAGTATAAAAATAAGCACCTAGTATTAAACTAAGTGTTTAAGTATGAGTAAGTAGGAGGTCAACATAATACCCCTACCATTAGTATGAAAAATAGTTATTTTTTGAAATCGCTAGAAACGTAATAAAATCAACGTTTTATGGTTGTTTATTTTAAATTATTATAAAAAGTGAGTGCAATTTTGCACTATTTTTTGTACTTTTTATAACGTAAACCATATAATTCTATGTCATATTCTCCTGTATTTACTCTGATTAAATATGTATTTTCTTTATCTTTTACTTTAATTAAACCTAAAAAAGTGTCTTTATCAATAGAATACAATATTGTTAAGAATAACCCTCCTATTCTCTTATAATCTTCAAATTTAGAATCATAATAACTTTTATTTATCCTTGAAATTATAGTATATATTATTTCTTGCGTTATTTTATAATTACAAACAAATTCATACAATTCTTCTTTCAACTGGTTTGCCAACATATGTCTATCAGGATCATTTGTTGAATACAATTTATTTATTTCTTTACGTGTAGATATTATCCTCGCCTTTATAATTTCCATTGTTCTACTTGCTGTTCTTGTACTTTTGGCTTTGATTAATATGTCTTTTAAAGGAATGGTATCAGTATTTACTTTAACCCTTTTAATCTTCTTATCTATTATTTCATTTAAATAATCCATGCCAGTATTAAACTTTTTAAACTTATAATCTTTTCCACCATCTAGGTATTTAAAGAATTTAGGTCTAATACCTACAGTTATTTTTTCTTTATTCCTGCTAATTTCACCTTTCCCTAAACTATGTTTCTTTCTTATCTTGTCTAATTCTTTTTTTGCATCGACAGGGCTTATCTTTTTAGCTCTATCTATTTCTATACAAGAAAGTATATTTAAATTACTTATATCCCTGTAAAGATCTAATAATTCTTTTTCGCTTGCACCGTTATGTTTCTTATCCCAATATACACTGTTAAGCATTTGTGCAAGATTTATTATTTCACCTATTTTATTACTACTACATTTAATATCGGTATCGCATAAATCCGCATAAGTGTAATGTCTTTTAATACTACTTTTAGGAGTAAAATCTGTTGACACTAAAAATCTTTTTATGTTTTTACCATCTATGTTTACAGTTTCCTGAAGTCTTTCTCCACATTCTACAAGTAGTTTATTATTAGTTATTAAAAACGCATCTCCCATTTGTACCGTTCTTTTCAGAATACTTTAACTAAGTTTATTTCAACTTACGGATTAGACCATATCATTATCTCATTGAGATATTCGGCACTTCCAAACAAGGATTCCCGCCTTGAATGTACTTCCTTTCGGAATGGTCGTTGCACTTTACTTCTATAGAAGTCTTAGCACAGGATTGTCATATCATTTCTGACTTAGAGTTCCCCTGTTAGCATAATCTCTAAACATCATTTCCTATGTTTCCTAACGTAGATTACACACCCTAGATTTCTAGGTTCACCGAATTTTCACTTACATATCACTATGCAAGGCGACAGTTTTGTTTATCGAAATCACAGCTACTTAAAAGCTCCATTATATTATTTCCAATAGGACTTATGTAACACACTTCTTTACTTTTAGCATTAAAATATCTTTCTATGTATTCATTTCTAGTATTATTCAGCATTGTTACATTACTCATTGTTGGTTCAGGACTTCTTACTGCAAGTAATTTTTCACCATTATCAAATTTACTACTAACACATTCAAACGGTTTTAACTGGCTTGTCCCATTAAATTTACCTATACTAGCTAATAAATATTCGTATGGGCAAGATACTATTATACTATAGTTGCCATTGACTAACACATGTCCTTTTCTTACATTTTTTATATAACTATTTATTAGGTTATCCCTATAAATTTTACACATCTTAGTATTTTGAAAATCCTCATTAATTTCAAGCATATTAAGGATGAAACTATTAGTTGAACATATGTTCGTATTCAACTTTTCTTTCTTTTCAATATCGTCTATATTTTCTGCTTTAGCATTTATCCCTAAATGATGTTTAAATACTGATACATCAGTTTTAAGTAAATTTATGTAGTTAATAGTATCTTCTAAAAATATTTCCATTTCTTCTTTACTCATGCCTAATGTATTAAGTAATTGATAATGTGTTTGTACCATTCCATTAAAATGATGCTGTGGTTTTTCATACTTACATATAGCCCAATCTTTTTCTATATATTTTAGCCATTTTTCAAAACTACCAAACTTTAAATATTTTACACTTGATGGAGTAGTTATTAATTTAATTTGACTTATATCTGTTGCAATAGTTTTACCATTAAGCTGTGATATTTCAGTTATGTTATTGTCTTTAAAGAATTGTTGAATATCAGTATTAACACCTATACCTTTAAAAAACCTATTTCTTATTTGCAAAGTAGCTTTGTCATCATATCCTTTTTCTTTAAATATTGATTTATCCAACAAACTTTCACCATCAAATATATTATTGTTTATTTTGGTGGTCTTAACATTTGTGCTAAGATCACCACTTATTACGTTACCATTATTATCATATTCTTCATTTATAAATTCAGTAGCCATTACAGTATCTTCAAAAGATGAATAAACATCATCTATAAGCAAAATATTTTCAGGTTTTAATTGAAATCTATCTATTGCACTAGATGTAGGCAAAGATATATATGCTTCCATGCCAGCACAATCCATCTCCGCACCTTCTTTATGTTTTATTCCTGCGAAACTCCAATCAATCATTGCCTTAGCATACTTCTCATTAATAAATAAGCATTTCCCAACTCTAGCACTACCACTTGTCCTTTTATATCTAACAAAGTGTTTAGTTTTACCATCTATATCAATATTAAAACCATGCTCATATAATTGTTCTCTTATTTCCCTTTTGTTAATATGTCTTTGCGCTAATTTAAGTAAATATTTTGTTTCAGCAATTTCTTGCTTTTGATTTTTATGTAATAAAGATAAGGTTGTTTTTAAACTTTCAACTCTTTCAAATTCTTCATCTGTTAAATCTTTTTCACCTTTGCAAGCATATTCAAATGTTACAGTCATTATATCATTACTATAAAATCTCTTTTTCTTTTTATTAAACTTTATAATACTCTTGGCGACAGTTTTTAATTTATCACTTTCCATAGAATCATCTAAAGAACCCTTATAAAGAGTATTTTTATTAACTCTATAATTTTTAACTAATAAATCTTTCCCCTCAATAGATAATATTTGAACATTTTTATTAATACTCATACTCCCATACTCCCTCATTCAATTTTCAATATGTATTACTTACTCATTTTAAATTTTTTATTAAATCTTCTATATACAAATAGCCATTTATTAAATTTTTTACACTCCTCCTTATATTCTTCGGAATCTCTATCGTATAATTTTATCCTTCCATAAATCACCTTACCATCTTCTATTCTTTTTTGTTCAAGTATACTTTCTCTCATATTTAATATTCTCTCCTTTTATTTTAAATTTTAATATATTTATTTAAAGCTATAAGGCTCGTACAACTTATTTTAACGCATATATAGATTGATTTGTCTAGTGATCATCAAAACCTCTCTATGGGGGCGTATACAGCCTTTAAATGCTATCTAAAATATAATTACTTTTATATAATTATTATTAACACAATTATACCATATTTTACATAATTAATCAACTAATTATTTTAAATTTTAATAAATAATACTAAAAAAAATAACACTAGATTAATTTCTAGTGTTACAATATACAATATATTTAGAATAAATTATCAAAAAAATCATCATTAAATATATCTTCTATATTTTCTTTTTCTTCTGGTTTATTTTCAACAACCACATCTTTTCTTTTTGTTTCTTGAGTTTTCCCTATATCTACAATTAAATCTAAATCGTTTTGGTTGACATTCAAAGACGTTTCTTTTATTTTTCTTTTTGCTATTAATTCTTGCATTAAATCGTCGGCTAATTGTTTAGGCAAAGACATTCCTGATAAAAAGATTAGGTTTTCAAAATTATTATAACCTTCATAAAACACATCTGTAACATTGATAGAATCTTTTATATCTTCTATATCATAAGTATCATCTTTCAAAGATGCACCAGCATATGAACATATATTCCCTTCACTTGTATAGTAAATACTATCATTAATTGCTTTTCTTATAGCCAATTGTACATCGTTGAATTTTTCTTTCAGTTTTAACATCATCCTGCAACCTTGTGCATTATTTAAGTTTATCAAATCTTCAATATCTATTATTCCATTTACATTGGGATTACTTACTTTCCAACTCATTAATATATCTTCTGCTAATTCTTCGTTAATTTCTAGTTTACTATTTCTCTTATCATTATCTACAAAAGTAATTGAATTTATAATCTTTCTTATTTTTATCAATTCATTCCATAACTCCAACGAGTTCTCTAATCCTCTTATAGACTCTCCTAACGCTGGTTTTATTAATATTAGATTTACAGTTATGTTTGGTTTGAATTTTTTAATCATTGCGGTTAAAGTAGTTATTGATCCTCCACCAGAACCACCAGCCATACTTGAAACTATATTTATAGTATTTATCATATGCATCCTATCAATCATACTTAGTAATGTTGTATAATTTTCTTGCATTATCTCTTTAGATTTATCTCTATTTTTTCCTGTTCCTGATGTAGTATTTGGAACAAATATATTTTTCCCAACTTTTGCATTCTTTAAGTTAGCCATATCTACATAGGCAGTATTGTAAAAGAAAGCGTTTATCATTTTACTTTTTCCTGCCAAAGTATCAACTATATTATTTCCTGCTTGTCCCATTCCTATAAAAAGTGTATTTGCCAACATATTAAATTCCTGCTACTCAAAATATGGACAAATATACTTCCATATTGAGAATTTTCCTTCTTCAACGTGTCTTGTTTTGCTTAAAA
>CAKSGI010000003.1 GCA_934454005.1 uncultured Eubacteriales bacterium
TGTTTAGTTACAAATTTTGTGGCAGCAGCGGAAGACCTAAATTATAAAAAGTTAGTCGTAGCTGGCGGAGTTTCTGCAAATTCACTTTTAAGATCCAGGCTTGATATTGAATGTAAAAATCGAAATTGGAAATTTTATAAACCTATATTATCTTTATGCGGCGATAATGCAGCGATGGTTGGTTCTCAAGCATATTATGAATATCTTAATGGAACATTGGCAAAACTGGATTTGAACGCTTGTGCAAATATATCCATTGAGTTATAATAATATAGATGCTAGATACTAGACTGTAAATTTTAAATCATAATACCAATTAGCTATAATCTAGAATCTAGGGACATATACGAAATTTAAAAAGGAGATGGTCTAACAATGACAACCAACAAATTTGTACTAGAATGGGTTGAAAAAATTAAAAACCTAGTTAATCCTGATAAAGTAGTCTGGATTGATGGAACAGAGAATCAGTTAGAAAGTATAAGAAAAGAAGCTTGCTCAACAGGCGAAATGATAAAACTTAACCAAGAAAAACTTCCCGGGTGCTATCTTCATAGAACTAAACCTAATGATGTGGCAAGAGTTGAAGACAGAACATTTATCTGCTCTAAAAGAGAAGAGGACGCAGGCCCTACAAATAATTGGTGGAACCCGAAAGAAGCTTATGATAAACTTTACTCTATTGCAAAAGACAGTTACAAAGGCCGTACTATGTATATAATCCCATATTCAATGGGACCCGTTGGCTCTCCATTATCAAAAATAGGACTAGAAATAACAGACTCAAAATACGTCGTTTTAAATATGGCTATAATGACTCGCATAGGAAATGACGTTCTAGAGGCTTTAGGTGACAGTAATGATTGGGTTCGCGGCTTACACTGTACATGCAATATAGACCCAGAAAATAGATATATTTGTCACTTCCCAGAAGACTACACTATAATATCCGTAAACTCAGCTTATGGAGGTAATGTACTCTTAGGCAAAAAATGTTTTGCACTTAGAATAGCATCATATCTAGGTAAGGAAGAAAACTGGATGGCTGAACATATGTTAATTTTATGTGTTGAAAATCCAGAAGGAAAGCAAACTTACATTGCTGCTGCATTTCCATCTGCTTGTGGAAAAACCAACTTAGCAATGTTGATTCCACCAGAAGGATATAGAGAAAAAGGATACAAGGTATGGTGTGTAGGCGATGACATTGCTTGGATGCGAAAAGGCGAAGATGGTAGGCTTTATGCTATAAACCCGGAAAATGGATTTTTCGGTGTAGCTCCAGGAACAAATGCTAAATCCAATCCAAACGCACTATTGTCAACAAAAAAGAACACTATATTTACCAATGTTGCCCACAACTTAGACGATAATATTGTTTGGTGGGAAGGACTCGATAAAAATCCTCCAGAAAATGCTCTTAACTGGAAAGGTGAGCCTTGGAACGGAAAAACATCATCAGAAAGAGGTGCTCATCCAAATAGTAGATTTACTGCTCCTGCAAAAAATTGTCCATCTATAAGTTCAGAATTCGAAAGCAAAAAAGGTGTTCCTATATCCGCAATAGTGTTTGGCGGACGCAGAGCTCAAACAACACCTCTAGTGTACCAATCGAGAGACTGGGATAACGGTGTTTTTGTTGGCTCTATAATGGCTTCCGAAACTACTGCTGCTGCTGCCGGTAAAGTTGGTGTTGTAAGACGAGATCCAATGGCTATGCTTCCATTCTGTGGATACCACATGGGTGATTACTTTAACCACTGGTTGCATATGGGCAAAATTTTAGGAGATAAAGCTCCTAAAATATTTAATGTAAACTGGTTTAGAACCGATGAAAGTGGTCATTTCATTTGGCCTGGATTTGGTGATAATCTTAGAGTTTTAGAATGGATTGTTAAAAGATGCGAAAATAAAGTTGATGCTAAAGAAACTCCTATCGGATACGTTCCAAACCCAGAGGATATTAATTTGAATGGCTTAAATTTAGATCTAGATACCCTTAAATCTCTTCTTGATGTAGATAAAGATCTTTGGATTCAAGAAGCTCAAGGAATAACTGATTTTTACGAAAAATTTGGAGATAAATTACCATCCGAATTAAAAAAACAATTAGATGATTTAAAAGCTAGGTTAAAATAAATTCATCCCTATTAAAACACATCCGTTTTAATAGGGATATTTTTAATAATTTATTTCCATTTGTACTCGCGTAACTCACCCTTACAAGATAATTCTGGGAAATTCCATTGTCTTAATACTTCATATACTCCAATTGCTACAGAATTTGATAAATTTAAACTTCTAGCATCATCTATCATAGGTATTCTAACTACTCTATCTTGATTGTTATGTAAGAGATCTTCTGGAAGTCCCTTTGTTTCTTTTCCAAAAAATAAGTAGCATTTATCTGGAAATTCTATATTTGAATATATATTTGGTGCTTTTGTAGAAAAAAAGAAAAAGTTTCCATCGGTTTTCTCAAAAAATTCATCTAAGTTTTTATAGTAACTTATATCTAAGAAGTGCCAATAATCAAGTCCTGCTCGTTTAAGTTTTTTATCATCAATTTTAAACCCCATAGGTCCTACCAAATGCAACCTGGCGCCTGTTGCGGCACATGTCCTTGCTACATTCCCTGTATTCTGAGGTATTTCAGGTTCTACCATAACAATATTAATTTCGTTCATTAACTCATCTCCTTAAAATTTTTATAAAATAATATCAGGAAAATATTTCACTTATTTTTAAAATAATATCGGATAATATATTTATGTTAATAAAAATAAATCACTAAACGGAGGTAAAAAATATGAGCAAAGGTATAATGGGAGTAATGAGAGGCGTAGGAATTGGTCTTACCGCAGGAATGGTTGTCGGTTTTATGGGAAGCCAAATGATGAAAAATGAAAAACAAATGAAAAAAAAGGCTTGTAAGGCAATCGATGCAGTTAGTGACTTAATTGAAAATGCTCAATATATGTTTAAATAGACTTCGCAAATATACATTAAAATAATATAGAGCATATCTTTAAGCATATAAATCTGTTTTTACAGATTTTTTGCCTAAATATGCTCTTTTATATTTTTACTTTTTTTCTAATACAATTATTGTAATATCATCCCTTTGAGATCTATTATTCGCAAAATTCTCTATATCTTTTTTGATTAGTTCAACCGTCTCTTTTATTGAAGAATTCTTAATAATATCAGAGTTAAGAGTATTTTTTAATCGTTGTTTATTATACATTTTGTTTTTATTGTCCATCGCCTCTGTAACACCATCAGTATAGCAGAATAGCCTCTCTCCACTTTTTAAAGATAACTTTTCATTTACATAAATTCTATTTTTAAATGCGGCGAGTACAGAATTTGATTTAGGAGATATATAGTCATAACCTTTTATGTCCAAAGAATATATTAGTGGATGATTATGCCCAGCATTGCTATAAGTTAATTCACCTGTTTTAATGTTCAATATAGCTACAAATGACGTTACAAACATATCTGCTTCATTATCATCATAAAGGCGATTATTAGTATTGTACAATGATTTTGCAGGATCTTTTGTATTTAAAATATTATCCTTCAGAATCAATTTTGCTTTAACCATAAACAGTGCTGCAGGAATCCCTTTACCAGATACATCAGCTATTATAATTGCTATGTTATCTTCATCGATAAAGAAATAATCGTAAAAATCTCCACCCACCTCTTTTGCAGGATAAGATCTTGCAATAATATCAAAATTATCATCATTAAAAGTTTTATTCGGTAGCATTGATAACTGAATAGTTCTCGCTACTTTAAGCTCTGTGTCTATACGTTCTTTATAAGCAGTTGCTAAAGATAAATCATTTATATAAATTTTTAATCTCTTTGTCATATCATTAAAAGAATCTGATAGATCTTTTAGTTCATCATTTGTAGACACATTTATAATATAATCTAAGTCTCCATCTCCGATTTTTTTTGCTCCATCAGATAATTCATTTATGGGTGTAATAACAGCTCTATTTACAACACTAGATACAAATATAGACATAGAAATTGAAACAATCGTTATAATAATTGATATTACAATTACAATTTTGATATTATTCCTTATAGCTTCGCCTACATCTATGACAGACCTTCCCATATCTTTTACGGTTTCTTCTATTTTGTCATTAGATATTAAAACTCCCACAAATATCTCTGCGTTATTAGATGATTGCCCAGTAAATACATATTTATTTGAAATAGAAACTGAATTTGAGAAATTTTTATTTACAATATATTCATTAATTTTTTTTATTTCACTTTGATCTACATAATCCGTTAAATATTTATTATTGCTTCCAGACAAAATAGTACCATCATTCTTTGATATAAACACATAGTCAATAAGGTCTGCTGATTTCCAACTTATATCTGAAAAAAATTCATTTGTATCTATATCAACAGATACCACACCTTTAATATTTCCTTCTTGATCCCTAACAGAAATAGCACATGTTAATATTTGTTCATTAGTTTTGTCATTTTTATATATTTCAGACCAAACTTCATCTTTGGAACTTTCAATAGCTCTTTTATACCAAGAAGTATTTCGTAGATCTAATTTATCCGGATATTTTTCAATGCTTGATTCGCTTGAATAAACGGTGAATCCACTCACTGCCGTGTATTTAAACACACAAGACTTATCTATATTTTCAAAATCGCTCATAAGTTCTTTTATTCCAGCAACTTTTTTGAGCTCTTTTTTTATATCATCATAATCTACCTCGTCATTAAGAACGAAAAAATCTTTTTCTACGCTTTTTTCAAATAAAAAAATATCTCTATAATACATGCGTTCAAGATTTAATTTTACAATGTTAGTATGATTTTCCATTTCAGAAAGTTGTTCATCAAAATCTTCCGCTGCAAATTTAGATATTCCTTCTAACAACGACTGGTTATTTTCTTTTAACCTATCTAAATTTAAATTATCTTCTCTTATATTGTATATTTGCCATGTAGTGAATAATGTAATCATTAAGACCATCAAGAAAACTGCCAAAAATATTACTGACAATACCTTTTTTCTTATACTCATATTTTTTCTCCTCTTTAAAAGAGATTTTTAAATATCTGACAATAACTCTAAGGACTTTTTAAATTCGATACCTAAAGCATCACCGGATGGATACAAATCCAACAAAGGTATTAAAACAAAAGTCCTTTTTAGCATTTCTGGATGTGGTAAAACTAAATCTTTAGATAATATTTTTGAATTTCCATATAAAATTAAATCTATATCGATAATCCTAGAGGCATTTTTAAAAGGTCTAATTCTTCCCATACTTGCTTCTATACCAAGACAAGCGCCTAAAAGAGTATTTGGTTCTAAATCTGTTTTTATTTTGGCACAACAGTTTATATATTTGTCCTGTTTATCCGGTACATCAAACGGATCAGTCTCATAAAATTTTGAGACTGATATAATCTCTGTTCTAGGTAATTTTTTTACTGCTTCCAAAGCAGTTTTTATATTTAGCAACTTATTGTTTAAGTTTGTTCCAAATGCCAACACCGCTTCTGTCATAAAAATCATTCCTATCTCTTGAGATATTAACTGCCATATATTCAAAATCTGCGCTAACTGGTGCATTTGGTTTTTTTATTGTTATGTCAACGTTGTTAATCTCAAAGAAATCTATAAATAATTGCTGAATTATTCTTGTTGCTACTCTTTCTAACAGATTATATGTATTCTCTTTAACAACTTTTAATATAGTTTTAGTTACATCTGAATAACTTACAGTATCCTCAACATCATCAGTTTCTCCAGCTCTTCTTAGGCTAACATGCAAGGTTACATCTATAATAAATTTTTGACCTTTTTCTTTTTCTTCTGCATTAACCCCATGAAAAGCATAAATTTCTAATCCTTTTATAATTATCTTATCCATAATTTCCTCCCTATAATTGCATCTGTTACTTTTGACGCTTGTACAGCCTTATTTATATTATGTACTCTAACAATATTTGCGCCTTTAGTAATTGCTATTGTATGTGCCGCTGTTGTTCCGTCGTCTCGATCTTCAAATTTAGGATTACCGCAAGGTTCACCAATACATCTCTTTCTTGAGGCTGCTATTAGCATAGCATTCCCTTTTATGCAAATTTTATCAAAGTTATTTAATATATCTAAATTTTCTTCATAGGTTTTAGAAAACCCTATTCCTGGATCAAAACACAACCGATTTTCGTCTATACCTAAATCCAAAGCTTCATTTTTCTTTTTTATAAAAAATTCCTTGATATTTTTCCCTTGATTGCTATGCATTATTATACAGCCACAATTGCTATCTTTTACAGCATCAAACATATCATCTTTAAACCCACCAACATCATTTATGATGCTCACGCCTAAACTTAAAACCTCTTTTGCAACTTCACTATAAAAAGTATCTACAGAAATAGGAATTTTTAATTCTTTTGCAAGTATTTTAACTATATCATATATTCTATCTAATTCCTCTTCTGCACTTATTGCTTTATAACCCGGTCTAGTGGATTGTCCACCTATGTCTATTATGTCGGCACCTTGCTCTTGCATCTCAAAAGCCCTTTTAACTGCTTTCTCGGTACTGTTGAATTTACCACCATCAGAAAAAGAATCTGGAGTAACATTAAGTACTCCCATTATATACGTCTTTTGCAAAAATTTCAACTCAAACTTTCCAGCCTTAAAAATATTCAATAGCATAAACCCCTTATCTTTTCAGTAATGCCATAACTTCTGATCTGCTTTTAGCATCTGTCCGCATTATTCCTCTTAGTGCCGAAGTTTGAGTCCTAGAGCCAGAAGCTTTTATCCCTCTCATAGTCATGCATAGATGCTCAGCCTCTATTACAACAGCAACTCCATAAGGATCAACTCCATCAAAAATAAAATCCGCTATTTGAGACGTAAGCCTTTCTTGAACTTGAGGTCTTTTAGCAAAACAGTCAACAATTCTTGCAAATTTAGAAAGTCCAATAATTTTTCCTTTTTTGGGAATATATGCGATACTTGCTGTTCCTACAAATGGTAACAAATGATGTTCACATATAGAATAAAGAGGTATATCTTTTACCATTACTAACTCATTATTTTGTTCTGGTTCATTAAATATTTTTAAATGTTTTTGGGGATTATCATAAATTCCAGAAAAAATCTCGGCATACATTTTTGCAACGCGGTTGGGGGTATCAACTAATCCCTCTCTATTAACATCTTCACCTATTGCCAATAATATATCTCTAACCGCTTTCTCTATTTTATTTTTGTCAACCATATTGGTTTCCTTTCATATTTTTTTATACAAGGCTAAAATTTACTATTATTACATTCTGTGATTCTACTTTTACATAGAATATATTATTTCTATCTATTTTTTTATCATCTAATATTTTGTTAACAGAATCCACATAATATAATAATTTATACGGAGATTCCATAAGCATTTTAGATACTGTGTTTTCATAATTTAAAGAATCTGAAATCAAAAACGGTATGTCTTTGTTCCCAGAAGATATTTTTTTATATAGCTTGTCTATAATAAGTTTATCATCTTCTTTTCCAAAAGAACAGATTTCAATAGCTTCAACATTATAATAATTTGCGTCATTTGAATCACATTTGGGTACATTCACATTATATCTTACAGGATTTACAATCCCGTTTCCGCATATTTCTTCCTTGCTAAATTCATCGAAATCAGGATAAATTTTATGATCCAGCTTAATTATATCATCATTAACATTAAAGTAGTTATATAGTCTTGCTTGAGATGAATCATTCCAAGTTACGTCAACATGATACCATTTTTTATCAATATAAGCTAAGTTCCACTCATGGGGAATATTTTTTGCATCACCACTTATTAACCTACAATATATGCCAACATTATTTAATAATAATTGCATAGCTTTAGAGTAACCTTCACAAACTGCTTCTCTTCCAACAATTGCACCATATACGTTAAACGAAGCCCATTTTTTCTTCAAGTAAATTGCATCACTATCATATTGGCAATTATCTATTAACCAATCGTGAACATATTTCTCCCTTTTATACTCAGATAGCCCTTGCGGAATATTACTAATAACAGTGTTGACTCTTGACACTAGTTGAGAAATTGCTCCATTGCATTCTTCTGGAGACAATATAGAATAGAGCTGTATAAATGTATTTTCTTGAGTAAAAGCATAACCAAACGTATTGGCTATCCAAAACTCAAATGGGTGATCATCATTAAATGCTCCAATAATTTTTCTGACAATATCCTCAGAAAAAACAGTTCCTTCTACAGTTACCTTTTGCGAAGGATAATAACCAGATTCATTTTTTTCTGGTGAAATTCTATAAACTGCCTCCTCGAGTTCATTATAAGTTTTTTGTTGCACTGTGTCCTTAAGACTTGCATATCCGTTTTCTTGCTTTACACTTGAATAGCAGGATTTCATCGGTTTTTCTAGAGAAATCTCTTTTAAACTATCTTGACGAGCATCAGAATCAAGCTCTCTGCTTTTAGGCGGAGATAAATCCCTTTCAATATCCGAATGATATATTTTATCAGACACATTATCATTTTGGTCATCCATATCCTTTTTACAAAACAAGTTAAAAGCAGAACTGCACCCCGATAATGTAATTACAGTGCATAAACATAATATAATATTTAAAATCCTTTTCATTATAACACACCTTAAACGAGATACTCATATAGTATATACAACTGATTTTGCCCTGCAAAACAATAAAATATCACATATTTATGATAACACTATTTTTAATAAAAAGCTATGGTTTAGTTTAATTTTTATATAAAATTATAACCCTATTTTTAGTGGATAATAACTAAATAGTTTCATATGCAACTATTTTTCAAAATTATCTTTTTACGCTGCAAATGAACAGTTGATGAATAAAAATATAAATTTTAAATCGAAAACGCAATTCAGCATTTCCGATTTAAAACTCATTACAATCTATATTTTACGGAAAAATCCCTTAAAAGCTTTATACGCCATATAAACATCTAGCTTAGAAACTATTTCCATAGGTGCATGCATAGATAGCACCGGAACTCCCAAATCTACTACATCTACATTTAAATTAGCAATAAATTTAGCAACTGTTCCGCCTCCACCACTGTCTACTTTTCCGAGTTCACCTGTTTGCCAAGTTATGTTTTGTGAATCTAATATAGCTCTTATTTCTCCCATAAATTCAGCAGAAGCATCAGATGTATCATATTTACCTCCACTTCCTGTATATTTAGTAATAACAACCCCGTTATTTATATAACAACTATTCATGGGTTCGTATACACTTGAATAAGTTGGATCAAATGCTGCATTAACATCCGCAGATAAACATTTTGATTTAGATAAAACATGTCTTGCTTTAAGATCATCTTGTTGAGCGATATCCTCAATGAAATATTTGAAGAAAGAAGATTTCATCCCAGTATTTCCATCACTTCCCACCTCTTCTTTATCGGCAAGTATCGTTATAACGGTTTCGTCTGGATTTTCACAGTCTAATATAGCTTTTAATGCTGTATAAGCACAAACCTTATCATCGTGACCATAAGCACCAATCATACTTCTATCAAACCCGATATCAACAGCTTTATAAGCCGGAACTAACTCTAACTCAGCAGAGTGAAAATCATATTCAACTATACCATATTTCTTGTTTATCAAATTCATTATATTAAGTTTAACAAGCTCTGAACCGTTATCCTCTTTGAATGGTCTGCTACCAATTATTACATTCAAATCTTCCCCCGTAAAACTTTTTACCATTGGTTTTGTCATCTGTTCCTTAGCAAGATGCGGCAGTAAGTCTGTTACACAAAAGCATGGATCTCCGGCCTCCTCGCCTATAACAATATCTACACAACTACCATCTTTTTTTATAACTTTCCCGTGAAGTGCCAACGGAATAGTAGTCCATTGATATTTTTTTATTCCACCGTAATAATGAGTCTTGAATAGTGCAATATTGCTTTGCTCATATAAGGGATTCGGCTTGAGATCAAGCCTAGGAGAATCTATATGTGCTGCAGCTATTTTTGCACCATTTTTTGTCCCTGATTTGCCTATTACACATAGAATCATAGATTTATTTCTATTCGTACAATAAACTTTATCTCCTGGATTATATTTATTATTGTAATCGTACTCTTTAAATCCATTTTCTTCCGCAAGCCTTTTTGCACTTTTTATAAATTCTCTTTCAGTTTTCGATTTATCAAGAAATTTTTTATAATTTTCACAAAATTCATCCGCTAAATTAATTGTCTCGTCATCATATTCAGTACCGTTAAATTTTCTGATCATTATTTTTTCCTTTAATATCTCTGATGGGGACTTTTCTAATGTTTTATCCATATAATTATATCTCCTTACTTTTTTTGTAGTATAGTTTATTATAAACTTCTCTATTTTTTAACACTTTTTTTACATAATCTCTGCTTTCGTTAAATGGAATATAATCAAGATGTTTTCCATCATGCGAGAATCTTTTATCTTCTAACCATTTATTAACATTCCCCATTCCGGCATTGTAGGCGCAAATCGCTTCTCGCTCTGTGCCGTATTTTTTTAATAGATAAGCTATAAAATATGTTCCATATTTTATATTTGTATCTGGGTTTGATAAATATCTTTCATTCATGTGTTTATCTTCTGTGTGTGTTTGTAGCCACTCAAACGTTTCTGGCATTATTTGCATCAGACCTAGTGCTCCAGCTTTTGATTGCGCCTTTTTATTAAATCCACTTTCTGTTTTAATTATACCACAAATAAGGGCCGGATCTACACCATATTCTGTCGAAATTTTATCTATTATTTCTTCGTGTTCAATAGGATAAAGAACTTTCAAAAAGTATTCATACCCGCCACTATAAGAAAATATTAATACAACCACTATAATAGCAAAGGTGAAAACAGTGATAATATAAGTTCCAAATTTTCTCATCTAAGCCCTCACTTTATCTAATATTTCTTTAACCTTTTCATAGATGATATATTTATCCTGAGTACCATCTAAAACATATGAACTATTAGATCTATAAAATTCTTCATTGTTTTGAGATTTCACTCTTTTTATCGCTTCTTCTTTAGTTATAAAATCTCTTTTAATAATTCTTTTAATCCTTATATTTTCTGGAGCAATTATTGATATAACTATTTTACATATTTTATTAAGGCCACTCTCAATTAAAAGAGCAGCATCGATAATTATTATTCTACATTTATTGTCATTGTCCTTGATTATTTCGTTTATTTTGCTTACTATAAAAGGATGCGTTATATTATTTAACTTATTTGTTTTTTCTTTGTTTGAAAATGCTATACTTGCAAGTATCCGTCTATTAAGGGTCCCATCTTTATTGCAAATAATATCTCCAAACTCCTCTTTTAGTTCTAATAAACATTTGTGTCCTGGTTCTACTATTTCTCTTGCAATAAGATCTGCATCTATTATTAAACATCCATTTTTTTTTAAAATATCTGCAACAGTCGTTTTTCCAGAACCCGTTTGGCCAGTTAACCCAACAACTAATGTTTCATCAATCAAGTTTTAGCACCTCAAATCCTGCAGCACGGATAAGTCTATTGTAAACCGCTAAACCTACACCCTCCTTTTTAGGGCATCTTGCATAAACAAGGTCAACATCCTTTAAATTATCTATTCTCCTTAAGGCATCGAAGAGTTCATTTGCTTGTGTACTCAAATTGTTCTTTTTACCATATGTAATGGTTTTCACATTCAACTTACATTTTTCTTCTTCGTAACATAATGCCGCTATGTTATTTTTGTTTTTAGAGTTTACAAAATTTATAAAATTCTCACTGTTACTATCAATAATTATTATTTTAATGTGTGGAGCATAATGCTTATATTTCATACCAGGAGAAGAAACTTTTTCGTCAGGATTTATTCTGTCGAGTACAGCTTTGTCAATTTCGACTTCTCCTAAAGCATCCCTTAACTCTTCTGCAGTTATTCCACCGGGCCTTAATAGCTTGGGAATATCTGATACTAAAGATATAACTGTAGATTCAACACCAACTCTGCACGGCCCATCATCTAAAACTGCATCAATCTTTCCATTTAAATCGTCTAATACATGTTTAGCATTAGTTGGGCTAGGACTTCCGGATATATTTGCTGAAGGTGCAGCAAGTGGAACATTTGATTCTTTTATTAACGCTCTTGTAACCATGCTATCAGGGAACCTTATTGCAACGGTATCTAATCCTGCACTCACCTCATCTGGTATTATATTGGATTTTTTTAGAATAATTGTTAACGGACCAGGCCAAAACTTTTGAGCTAATTTTCGCGCTTTTTCAGGAAAATCCTCAACAAGACTATATATTTCATCAATGCTTGATACATGAACAATTAGAGGATTGTCCATTGGTCTTCCTTTTGCTTTAAATATTTTAGATATTGCTTTTCCATCTAAGGCATTTGCAGCTAATCCGTAAACCGTTTCTGTTGGTATAGCCACCAATCCACCGTCTTTTATAATTTTTGAAGCAATTTTTATTTCTTTCGATGTTAACAATCTAGTTTTCATTTTACTTATCCTTCATTGTTTTCTGAAACACTGTTTTCTAATTTTGCCGCTCTATCCGCAGTAATCAGCGCATCTATAACCTCTTCTATATTACCATTCAAGCAGTCATCAAGCCTATATAAAGTCAGTCCTATTCTATGATCAGTTAGTCTTCCCTGAGGATAATTATAGGTTCTAATTCTTTCCGATCTATCCCCTGTTCCAACTTGAGATTTCCTTTCTTGAGCTACTTGAGAATTTTGTTCTTCTATTTTTGCCTCTAAAAGCCTTGACTTCAAAACTTTCATTGCTTTGTCTTTATTTTTGTGCTGACTTCTTTCGTCCTGGCATTCAACAACGACACCTGTTGGCAAATGTGTGATTCTAATAGCAGACTCTGTTTTATTAACATGTTGTCCTCCTGCACCACCAGATCTATACGTGTCTATCTGTAAATCAGTTGGATTAATTTCTATATCAACATCATCTGCCTCTGGTAAAACTGCAACTGTAACCGTAGATGTATGGATTCTGCCTTGAGCCTCTGTTTCTGGAACTCTTTGTACTCTATGGACACCACTTTCATATTTAAGCCTTGAGTATGCGCCTTCCCCTTTAATCATAAAGCTAATTTCTTTGTATCCTCCAAGTTCAGTTTCATTGGCATTTATGAGTTCTGTCTTCCAGTTGCGCATCTCTGCGTACATGCTATACATTCTATAAAGTACGCCACAAAACAGCGCTGCTTCTTCACCTCCAGCTCCTCCTCTAATTTCAATTATTACATTTCTATCATCATTTGGATCCTTTGGCAAAAGTAAAACTTTAAGTTCATCCGATATTCTTGCAATATCCTCTCTAGCTTGAGATAATTCCGACTCAACCATTTCTTTAAAGTCTTTTTCAAGACCACCTTCATTTAATAGTTGCCTAGCTTCCTCCTCAGAATTTTTAGCTTTTTTATACTCTCTATATTTTTCAACTATAGGCGTTAAATTTTTATGTTCTTTCATTAGATTTTTATAAGCATTTTGATCTGAAATAACATTAGGATCATACAGCTTTTGATTTATTTCATTATATCTCTTTTCAAATACCTCTAACTTATCAAACAATTTATTACACCACTTTCTTTAACAAGGCTATTATTTATTAATTGATTTTATCATTTTTTCTAACTTTTCTCTTTTCAAAAATATTTCGTGATTGCATGAAATACATCTTATTTTAAAGTCCATTCCCGCTCTAAGAACTAAAAACTTGTTTCCTTTGCAAGGATGTGGCTTTTTTAGAGTTAAAATATCACCAATATTTATATCCATAAATGCCTCCAAATCTTTACTTTTTATATTATATCACTTTATTAATATTACCATCAAGTTTTTTGATTAAACTTTTCAATAAAACAATAAAGAGGATGCATCTGAATTGAATTGTCTAAATTACCAAAACGACAAAACAGAAACAAGAAAATTATACAATGAACAAAATTTAGGATACAAAAAAAGAGTAGACCGTTTAAAACAGTTTTACTCTTCAAAAAAAGAGAACCAAACTTCTAACGGTTCTCCAATATAATACGAATAGTTAAAAGCGGCTTGAAGGTTCAGAGCACAAGCAAAAAAGAAAATAATTTACTTTTAGCTCTGAACACAACTTAGCCAGGGAGTTATTGGTTGCGGGAGAAGGATTTGAACCTCCGACCTTCGGGTTATGAGCCCGACGAGCTACCGAACTGCTCCATCCCGCGATAACAAATTTCACTACTTTTTTATTATACAATATAATTTAATAAAAATCAAGTACTTTTTTATTATATGATACTATTTAGATCAATATTCATTATATTTACAATAATCAGTTTTGAATTCATAAAATAATTTAACTTTTTGCTCAAATGTACATAATGCTATACATATAAAAATTATATTTTTCCTTTTTTCCAGCATTTATAACACAGCGAAATATATTTATCATCCCCGCCAATATCGATTTGGTCTCCTGAATACACTATTGCATTTCTATTATATCTAGCATTTATTATAGCTTTCTTCCCGCATTTACACATAGATGGAATTTCTCTTATAGTATCCGCAACCTCCAGAAGTCTTTTGCTACCCTCAAACAAATTACACATATAATCTGTTTTTAAACCATAACATATAACCATTATTCCCCTATCTGATAATTCTCTCAACTCATCAACCTGTTCTTTGGTCAAAAATTGTGATTCATCTATTATTAATGTATCAAAGTTACATTCTTTTAATATATCTTCTATTTTATCTTCTTTAGAGATTGAAATTGCTTCGCATTCTAAGCCTATCCTTGACTTTACAACGTTTTTCCCATCTCTATCATCAATACTAGGTTTTAATAATGCTACCCTTCTACCCTTTTCTTCAAAATTAAATTTCTTCATCAAGGCATTTGCCGTTTTACTAGATCCCATAACTCCATAATAAAAATACATTTTCATATTATACATCCTTTGATTATTTAGAGCTGATATTATTTACCAGCTCTAAAACAACCTCTACAAATTAAAATTTGAATTTATCAAACTTTGAACATACATGTTCATCTCTTGTTGAGAATTTATATTTCTTGTTCCCTCAATTATTTCTCTTCTTCTATTTTCCGGTAACAACGAAAAACCTCTCATAGCATCTATGTTTTTGGCCATAGCCATACTAAATCCCATTGGTACATCTTTTAATATTTCATTCATAAATTTTAACCTCCAGATAATAAAACTTTTAACAAACTATATTATCTGAATTATATGGCACATTATTCTTTAAATTCCTACTTTATTCTCTTACCATCAATGAATATCATAACAGGTTTTGATTTAAAATCCAACGCGTCATTATCAAAAACTAAGATATCTGCATCTTTGTTTTCTTCTATTGACCCTAATCTATCATCTACTCCTGCAAGTTCAGCAGCATTTATAGTTATTGCTTTTAGAGCTTCAAGTGGATCCATTCCTTCTCTAACTGCCAAAGATGCACATACTGGCAAATATTGAATGGGAATAACAGGATGGTCTGTAACTATAGATGTTTTTATTCCATTTTTAGCTAAAACTCCCGGTGTTTTTGGTGTTAGGTTCTTAAGTTCCGGCTTTGATCTATCAGATAAAAATGGGCCGGAAAAAACCTTTGTATTTTCCTTTTTTAGCTCATCTGCAATTAAATGGCCCTCAGAGCAATGTATTATTACATAATCGATATCAAACTCTTTAGATATTCTAATTGCTGTAAATATATCATCTGCTCTATGTGCATGAAAATGCCCTGGTATCTCTCTTTTTAAAAGAGGTAATAGAGCCTCATTTTTACTATCAAATTCAGGTTTAGAACCATTATCTTGTATAAAAGCTTCTTTCTCTTCAAGATATCTCTTTGCTTTAGAAAGTTGCTCCCTTATTAGCCCTGCTACTGCCATTCTAGTTATAGGCGTTTGACTTTTCTCATTAAACGTATTCTTAGGATTTTCCCCTAAAGAAAATTTAATAGAAACCGGATCCTTTATAACCATATTATCTACTCTGGAACCATAAGTTTTAATCGCTACCATTTGTCCCGCAATTGGATTAGAACTCCCTGGACCTGTTATAACTGCGGTTACTCCTGCATTTATAGCTTCTTTAAAGCATCTATCCATAGGATTAATTGCATCTATAGCTCTTAGATTTGGGGTTATTGGTTCTGAAGCCTCATTTATATCGTCACCTTCAAAAGTTAAACTATCTTCTACCATCCCAAGATGTGTATGAGTATCTATAAAACCCGGATACAAAATTTTCCCATGCATATCTATAATATGATCATCTAAATCTTTTAAATCATCCATTTTACCTACTTTTTTTATTTTTGTACCATCTATTTTTACAAAGCCTTTTTCTATATATCCTAATGATCCCATAGTATAAATTTTGGCATTAGTTAAAATCAAATTCGATTCCTCCTATTTTTAAAATTCTGTATAATAAAGTTATATCCCTTTTTTTAAAATAAAATACATAAAAATAGGATCGAATGTCATCGATCCCAAATAAAAAATTACGTAATTAACATATTTATATCGATCTAGAACCTCTCCTGGAGAATCCGCCTCTTTTTGATTCTGTTGCTCTTTTAAGATCAGACATTTTTTCGTCACTTGTTTTTTTGAATTTAGACATCATATCTTCAAAACTAGTAGCTCCATTATTTTTGTTTGGATTGTTCCATTCAACATTTCCAGGACTAGTTTGTCTTTTATATGGTTTTCTTTCGTTTTTATTATTATCCATTGCTTTTTTTATAGAGAGGCTTATCTTCCCACTTTGACCAATTTCTAAAACTTTTACTTTTACGTCTTGACCTTCTTTTACATGGTCACGTATCTCTTTTACAAATACAGGGGCTACCTCAGAAATATGAACCATACCTACACTACCATCGGGTAATTCAACAAACACTCCAAAATTAGTTATTCCGGTAACTTTACCCTCAAAAATTTTTCCTACTTCAAGCTGCATAAAAAAATAATTTCCTCCTTAAATTTCGCAAATTAATTACCTGCAATATTAAAAAACACTCGCTCGCCATCTTTAGCATAATTTAGATATTCTCTAGCCATTTCTTCCATTCTTTCAGGATCTTGTGCCGCTAAATTACTCATTTCTTCATTTTTAATTTTTTGCATAGCAAGAGCTTGCGTTTTTTGCTCATATTCAGTTTTTTTGGCATTAATTTGAAGTTGCTGATTTACAAATGTAACTATAACATATGCTGCAAAACAAAGCATCAATATTTTAAAAACAAATTTTATCTTCTTTTTGCGGCACTTTATTACCTTCATACCTTGCACTTCCTTTTTAACAACCAAATCTCTAGCTATCATTATATACTAATTTTCATACAGATTCAAGATTATTTTTAACTAAATTAAATTTAACATTTTCTCTACTTTCTCCCTTTAGTTGTTTTTGTAAAATCCACGACTCCTCCATATTGATAAAAAATTATATTCTTAACATTTGGCGATGAACCGAAAAATCTTTTGTTACAATAAAGTGGATAAAACACCGCTTGATTATTAATATATTTTTCTGCTTGTATACAAAGATTTAAACGTTCTGTTGAGTTGGCATCTGTAGCCTTGCTAATAATAGAATCATAATTACTATCATCCATATTGAACACATTATACATGCTATCTGAGGTAAACTTAGATAAAATATCTAATGGATCATTATCTGTCACTTGAATTGGAGCTACAGCTATTTGGTAATTGCCAGAATTGAGCTTTTCCTTTAATTTATCATCTGAAACTGGTTCCATATTAAAATAATCATCTAATTCTTTATTCCAAATTTCAATCATATTACTTACTAACGATTTTACGGCTGAATCTTCAGGACATAAAACTGTAATACTAGGTAACGATTTCAACCCCAATTCACTTTTTCCACTATTTAAAATAGATTTTGCATCAGAAGATTTTTGCAGATACAAATTATCACCTGCAAGATTTCTGTATCTATTCCCTTCAAACATAATTGAACTCATAATTATATCATTTGCAATTGAGCTATTGCTAGGAATTGTAGACAAAACATAATCTCTATCCAATGACTGCACAAAAGCTTTTCTTATATTTAAATTTTTAAATATAGAACTATCTAAATTAAAAGTCAATCCCCAAGTTGTATCCTCAAAAGATGTAATATTATATTTTCGCTTTTCTGCAGAACTTATATCACTAGTATCAATTGGTCCCGCATCTATTTTACCCTTTTCTATATTATCAAATACACTTCCGGATAAACTACCTATAGTAAAATTTACAGATATAGGTATTGCTTCGTAATTACCCCTATAATTTTCATTTTTAACAAGAATTAGGCTCTCTTTCTGTTTATCTTTTAACATAAATGGTCCATTGCTAATTACATAATCTGCTTGTAAACCATATTGTCCATTTGTATTATCAAAAAGCCTTTGGTTACATGGCATTGCAACAGGAAGTGCCATTAATCTAGGAAATTGTTCGTATGAATATTCTAAGTCTATTTTTAAAGTATAGGGATCTATAGCATATACTCCCAACGACGATTCTTTCAGCGAACCTGAGTTAATTTCTTTTGCATTTTTTATTGGTAATAAATTATACGCTGTAGAAGATTTAGTCCTTGGGGAAATGGCTCGTTTAAGCGCAAATACGAAATCATCTGCAGTAACAGGAGTTGAATCTTTATCTGACCATTTAGCGTCATCTCTTAAATGAAAAGTAAACGAAGTGAAATTATCATTCGATTCATAATTTTTACTTACAGCAGGTAATATATCATTATTGCTATCTATTTTTACCAAACCCTCAAAAATATTGCTGATTATAAGTTGTGACGATTCGTCATTTGCAATTTGTGGGTCTAATGACGCAGGTTCGCTTTTTAAATTATAGTAGATTGTTTGCATCGACGGATTTTTTTTACTATTTCCACACCCTGCAAAACAAAATATTATAAAACAAATGATAAATATTAATGACAATAGCCTCTTCATTAAGTTTTTCCTCCTGCTTAAATACTTGCTTATAATAAATTATGGATATTAAAAGGCTAATTATATTTTCATTAAAATTTTCTGATAGGTTAAAAATAAGTTAAACCTTGGATTCCATTATCTATTATCCAGTATTTAATATATAAATAAATCTAAGTTTTTTTGAAGCTGTCTTTAAGAGAAACTGATCTATTAAAAACAAGATGGTTTTCGTTGCTATCTTTGTTATCTACGCAAAAGTAGCCCAACCTCATAAACTGATAGAATGACGGTGACTTTGCACCTTTTAAATTACTTTCAACTTTACAATCCTTTAATACTTTTAAAGAGTCCCTATTAACATACTGCATAAAATCTTTTCCCGCCCCATCTGGATCAGGATCTAAAAACAAATTATCATACATTCTAACTTCGGCATCAATACAGGTTTTTGCATCTACCCAATGAATAGTCCCTCTTACTTTACGACCATCAGGAGTATTTCCACCTCTAGTTTCTGGATCGTACTCTGCATAAACTTCTAAGACATTTCCATTATCATCTTTTTTACATCCTGTACATTTTACAATGTATGTTGTTTTAAGTCTAACTTCATTCCCTGGATACAACCTAAAATATTTTCTTGCGGGCTCTTCCATAAAATCATCACGTTCAATAAACAATTCTCTTGAAAATGTTATAGTCCGTTTTCCATCTTCTGGTTTGTTAGGATTATTTTCAATTTCAAATTCTTCAACTTTATCTTCTGGATAATTTGTAATGATAAGTTTTATTGGGTTCAGAACTGCCATAACACGTCTGGCATTTAAATTTAGGTCTTCTCTTAAACAATGCTCCAGAAATGCATAGTCTACAGTACTTATAACTTTAGATACTCCTATTCTAGCACAAAAATTTTTTATAGAGTTAGGAGTGTATCCCCTTCTCCTAAGGCCACAAAGAGTTGGCATTCTTGGATCATCCCACCCGTTTACAACGCCATCTTCAACTAAAGCTCTTAACTTTCTTTTACTCATAACAGTATAATTTATTCCTAGTCTAGAAAATTCTATTTGTCTAGGTTTGTTATTAATATTTATATTATTTTTAACCCAATCATATAACGGTCTATGGTCTTCAAATTCTAAGGAACATAAAGAGTGCGTAATTCCCTCTAACGCGTCTTCAATCGGATGAGCAAAATCATACATCGGATATATACACCACTTATTACCTGTCCTGTGATGTTTAATCCTGTTAATTCTATATATAACAGGGTCGCGCATGTTAAAATTCCCGGATGCCAAATCAATTTTAGCTCTAAGAGTCATTTTGCCGTCCTCAAACTCACCATTTTTCATTCTATTAAATAAATCTAAACTTTCTTCTATAGGTCTATCTCTAAATGGACTAACCGCTGGTTTACTTAAATCTCCCCTATTCTCTCTTACCTGGTCGGCACTAAGCTCACAAACATAAGCAAGACCTTTCTTTATAAGCTCAACTGCAAATTCATACATCTCATCAAAGTATTGAGAAGCAAAATAAAAGTTATCATCCCAATTATATCCTAGCCAATGTATATCCTCTTTTATTGCATCTACATACTCTACATCTTCTTTTGTTGGATTAGTGTCATCCATTCTTAAATTACATTTACCGTTAAACTTTTTAGCGGTTTCAAAATTTATACATATAGCTTTTGCATGGCCTATATGCAAATATCCGTTTGGCTCCGGAGGAAATCTTGTATGCACAGTTTTATTTTCAAACTGTCCACCTTTTTTTATATCTTCTTTTATAAACTCATATATAAAATTATTGTCTAAATTCAAATTCTCCGACATTTGCTATAACCACATTCCTTTCTTATAAAATCTAGATATTATTTAATTTATCAAGACCCAACCTAAGCCTTGATAGAGATTTTTCTTTACCCAAAATATCTAAAATTTCAATGGCTCCACCCGGGGTTACTGTTTTTCCTGCAATTGCTATTCTAGTTGGCCACATGACAGTTCCATTTTTCAATTCCATTTTCTTTGCTAAATCTATTAAGGAATCATGTATTAACTCTGAATTCCAGTAATTTAAGGATTCGAGTAATGGAATAACTCTCTCTAATACTATCTTTGAATTTTCAAGATTAGTCTTACTTTTTTTATTTACAAAAAGATTTACATCATAATCTGGAAGTTCTTCTAAAAAGTCAACCATTTCTGAAACCTGAGTAAGTTTAGTAACTCTTTTTTGTAGAATTTCGGCTATTTTTTTAAACGATAAATCTGTTTTTCCTAATGAATCTTTTAAATATGGAGTTATTAGTTTTGTAAACTCGTCTAACGATTTGCTCCTTATATATTCACCATTAAACCATAACAATTTGTCATAGTCAAAAATAGCCGGTGATTTGCTTATACCAGATATTTCAAAGTTATCTATAAGCTCTTTTAAAGAGAAAATTTCTTTGTTATCTTTTGGACACCAACCCAAAAGAGCTATATAATTAATTATAGCTTCGGGTAAATATCCTTCTTTTACCAAATCTTCAAAGCCAGTTGCTCCATGGCGTTTAGAAAGCTTTGTAACATTACCATTTTCATCTTTCCCCATTATTAGCGGAAGATGTATATACGTTGGAATATTCCATCCAAATGCTTTATATAAAAGATTATATTTAGGCGTAGAAGATAAATATTCACACCCTCTAACAACATGAGTTATATTCATAGTATGATCGTCAATAACATTTGCAAAATTATATGTAGGGTATCCATCGGCTTTTAGTAAAATCTGATCCTGAAGCTCACTATTTTCAACAGTTATTTCTCCAAATACTGCGTCTTTAAAAGTAGTAGAACCAGTAATCGGCATTTTTTGCCTTATTACATATGGTGTGCCTTTGCTTAAAAGTTCTTCTACTTTTTCTTTCGGTAGATCTCTACAATGTCTATCGTAACCTTGTAAAGATTCGCCCGTTTCCGAACTTTCTGTTTTTAAAGATTCGAGCCTTTCTTTGCTACAAAAGCAATAATAAGCTTTTCCTTCTTCTATCAATTTCTCCGCATAAGGTTTATACATATTTTTTCTTTCACTTTGAACATATGGACCAAACATTCCTCCTACATCAGGACCCTCATCATGCTTTAATCCCACGCTATCAAGGGTTTTGTATATAACTCTTTCAGCACCCTGAACAAGCCTATCTCTATCTGTATCTTCTATTCTTAATATAAAATCACCATTGTTAGATTTAGCTATTAAATACTCATAAAGCGCTGTTCTTAAATTTCCTATATGCATAAAACCTGTCGGACTTGGTGCAAATCTTGTTCTAACTCTAGATTTTTCCATATCTACAAGTACAGTAAATCCTGTACTATACCTCCTTTTAATTTGTTTTTATACTTTCTATATATTCCTCTAAACATATGTTTTTGCCATGCATATTTTTTGCTGCATTAACTCCAACAAACCTAAAATGCCACGGTTCGAAGTTTATACCTGTTATATCTTTTTTGTCTTCCGGATATCTTAAAATAAATCCATAATTTTGTGCATTTTCGCATAACCACTTATATTCATTTGTATTAACAAAATCATTACTAACACCATTAAAATCTATTGCAAGTCCTGTATGATGTTCACTCTTTCCAGGTTCTGCTACAAATTCTTTTGCCAATTTTTCTGATTCTTTTCTGCTATTTCCCTTTTTTAGATACTCAGATACTTCATCGTCCAATATTTCAGCTTGTTCTTTTACACTCCTAAACGCAGAGGAAATCCATAAATTTACAGATTCATTTGAAGCATCGTTCATCATTCTAGAAAGACTTTCTTCGATTCTCTTATCAATCTGTACTCCTCTAAAGTCCACTAGATTATTTTCGAATTTTTTCGGGAGTTCATTATCTTTATTTACAACTATTAAATTAAAATCACATTCTCCATTCCAAACGCTAAAATCACCATTACTATTAGGAGAAACAAGATTTGATTCTACTGCATTATCTTGAGCACTACTTTCTGGATAAAAGCTTTCTCCATCATCAACTGCCAAATAGAATACAAGCATAGCAATTCCAAAAAGTAATAATAATGAAAATGTAATTAAACCAAAAATAACTACTTTTCGTATAAAAACTCTCTTTTTATACGCTCTCTTTCTTCTAATAATTTCACTTCTAGATAATTTTCTTTTCTGGGGATGATTGCCATAGCATGCATCCATTAAATTCACCTCATTGATTTTCTATTACAATCCAATTACAGAATCTACTATATTATTTTAATCTCTCTTCTGCAAAATATTCTATCATTACTTTGTAAAAAAGCTGTAACTTTTACTCTTCCAGGTGCTTTAACTGTTAAAACTCCATTATAGTCAATATCTGCAACTTCAACATTATCAACAGACCAAAAAACGTTATCTCCTAAAGCCTCTCTTGGACTTGAAATATAAGATAGCTGATATTTATTATTTTCATTTTCCGAATATTCAATCGTATCTACTTTTTCTATATATATTTTTTCAACAGGATAATTAATAATATGCCTAGGGTCAGTATAAACAAATGATTTTGCTCCGGAGTTGCACTTTATACCACTAACAATTTTATCATTAGACACAAATAATGCCTTAGCCCAAACATAGTACTCACCCTCAGGAATAGAGGCTTTTATATTATCACTTAAATTAGACAAAACTTCTTCATATTTAGCATTTACTAGTTCTTCAAAATCAAATACTTTATTTTTTGATACACAGATTTTATCATATGTCTGATATCTAGGCTCTTTGATATATTTATTAAAATAGGAATAAACTTCATTATAATTATCAGTTTTTATTTTGCTTAAATAAGGTTTGATTCCATTTATATCAACAGCACCTTCATGGATAGGTTTTATATGCAATCTTGAATTTTTGTCAGATAAGTTTATAGAGATATTATTGCTTTCTTTAATTTTTCCTCCTGTAAAATACATTTCATTGTACACAGTAATCGGCACCTTGGGATTTAAATCTCTTGTATTTCCAATAGTACCGCCATTTAAAAAGATTTTGGAATTACGTGATCCTAAAATGTCTTTTACATTACCATCATTAATTATTATTGTTCCATCTGTTTTAATAGCGTTTTTTCTTCCTTTGCTACTAAACACACCTGAATCTATAACTATAACAGAATCTTTTTGATTTGAACTTATAGAGCCTTTGGACCCCCAGTTTATACTCTGACTTTTAAAATATGCTTTAGCATTTTTCCCGAAAATATAAACACAAAATCCTTTTATTCCAATCCCGTATTCTGTTCTTAATGAGGCATAATCCTCCATTACAAGAGTAGAATTATCATATAATTCAACACAGTTAGATGCAGGAAATAATGATCCTTGCGTTCGTGTATTATCAATACAAACTAAGTCTTTAATTATTAATGTTGCATTATTCTTAACTTTAAATGTAACATTATAAATGCACGAACTTCCTTTAATGCATATATCTCTATTTATTATCTGTTTTCTATTTTTGCCAAATGCTGTTTCTATTTTTATATCGTTACCCTCTGTAACAATTGTACCAACAGATTCATCTTCTAATGCTTGTATAAATTCGTATCTATTTCTTACCGTTACTTCTAAAGAGTTGTTAACATTATTATAATTTTTATCTAGCTTGTCCTGCTTTATCGTCTCATTTAATATTTTCTTATCCTCTGTTTTTTCTATGGCAAAACTATCTAATAAATACGATTTACCTTTGGCATCTTTATATTTATAAGATGAAAAATAAATTATATCTTTTTCAACTCTAATAGCAGAATATACAGGTAAACTAGGTTGGGCCATAAAATCACTCGGGATTATAACAGACATATCCTGACTATAATTCTTAACTCCAGAAGTTCCAGGTGTGATAAACACAGTTCCATTTGGATTTATCGCTGTTTCGTATTTTATTCCATTCCTTTTGATTATTTTATCATTATATCTAGATTTTTTCCCATTGAGCATAATAGGCGTTCTAACATAAACATGATCATGCCCCGCAAGTAAAATATCTATTTTAGCTTTATTGCATAATTCTATAATCTGATCTTTAAGAGATTCTACATCTCCATCATCATGATGCGGTCCATTTGAATATGGTGACTTATGTGCTAAAATTATTTTCCATCTAGTTTTAGCATTATTCGCTACTCTTAATGCCCATCTATATTGTTCGATATCTATTTTCTTGTTTTTGTCTAAATCGTTTGTGTTGAGAATAATAAATGTCGCATTTTTATATTCGAAAGAATAATATACTCCTGTGGATGTATCTTGTTTTGGGTAGCCTTGAACATTAAAATGACTAACAATTGAATTTTCCGCTCCTGACTCAAAAACAGCATGATTGACTCTAGCCTCGTGGTTCCCTGATACAGGTACAACAGCGTTTCTTCTCCATATTTTACTTTCAAATAGCCATTCCCAATAGTCTTCGTTATTGCCGTCATCAACAAAGTCACCTAAATGAGCTACAAATTCTGCATCAGAAAATCTGTTAATAGCCTCATTAAACGTATTATTAAATAAATCATAATTAGATTTAACCATACCTTGTGAATCTGTTAATGTTATAAATGTAAATGAGTCCGATTCCTGCCCTGTTTTAAAGCTCATAGTCTCACTTAAATTGTTAGTATTCTTATCCCCTACTCTATAGTAATATAATGAATTTTGCTCAAGATTAGAAATTTCAGCAGAGAATTTAGATACTTTTGCAACAGTATATTTTGATAAAGGCCCTAAATTATAAACCGTTTTAGGATTAAGAACATTTTCATATTCGGCCTTTATTATTAAACAATCTACAAAGCTTTTTGTTTTGGATAAATACAAATAACTTTCTTTGATATTTTGGCTTGTATACCATCTAAATGCCCTTTGTGTTTTTGGTTCTTTGCCTAATGTTAATGTAATATCAAAAGGTTTTAGTCTATTATCTATATTATCTTCTAGTTCAGAAGCATCATCTTTAACATCATATAAAAAAGAGTTTGCTAAGCTAACTATAATTTCTCCAACACCTTTTACAAAGCTTGGACTCATATAGTCCTCTGAAAATTCCTCTATCTTACTTTTTATATTTATACCAAAAAGTTTTAAAAAACTTGCTATTTGGCCTTTATTAGTCTTTCTGCTTAATGTAACTCTAACTATTCTAGAATCAATTGCCCTTTTTAAATCTATATATATATTTTCACTTATAATAGTAGCAATCATAGAAATATGATCACGAATTGTTAATATTAATCTATTTATAATTTCTTCCCTTTTTAAATTACAAATAGCTTCTTTTATCCAATCTGGTAAATTTCCTTCCATTTCGAAGTCATAGTTTAAAAGAATTAACAAAACCAAATCGTAAAGAGTTTTTTCTTCTGATGTTCTTGGCTTATAGATACCAGTATCAGACAAGCTTTGTATTATTTCTGCAGTCTTTATTTTTATAAAAGACAAATCATTTATATATTTATCTTGAATCTGTTCTAATACGCTATCAAATGCCGCTATTATTTGAGCATCTGTTATTGTAATCTCATTAATAAAAAGAGCAAATGTACCTGAAGGTTTAATTATTATTTTTCCATTTTTATAGCCTATAGTTGCTCGTCCTATTCTTTTTCCTAGCTCTATTTCTCTTACGGGAGAAAGGTATCTCTTAGTAATACTAATTATTTTTTCCTCTATATCAAAGCCCGGTACTCTTATTGATATTTGTTCTTTAAGGCCTGTTTTTTTTATTTGTTCTATATACGGATACGCCGTGCTTTCTATAACTTTATCTAAAATTTCTTCTATATTCTCATTGCTAATATTTTTTATATTAGTGTTATTATGGTTGTTCATGTTATTCAGTATTAACTGTCACCTCTCTTCTCCAATTATAAATTTACCCACATATTATTATATTATAATACATCATGCAAAAACAGACAAGTTTTTTAAACACGAATTATATAATTGTAGCTTTGATTATTTGCTTAAATTTTATGCTATTGAAAAGATTTTATAAATAGGATATAATACATTTAGATTTGAATTTAACATTTGTTATACATGGAGGAAAAAATGAAAAAAATATTACTATTAGTTTTTACAATTACATTGGCTTTTTCACTTACTGGTTGTTTTTTTAACAACGTTAAATTAGCTGAAGCTGGTACCACTGTTGATGATGTGAATCAAACCAGCTATGAAAACAATTTAACTGGTTTATCTAGCTACTTTAAAGATAAAGGCTTTTTAGCTGGAGATCCCACAGAAATGTCCGCAGAATTAATTGGCGCAAAGGCAGGGTTAAAATATCAATTCACATATGAGGGTTCTAAAGTTAAAGTTGAATTATACGAATATGATTTAGATAGCACAAATGATACTGCCAATGAGTTTTTAGAAACCGCAAAAAATGAAGGAAAAATAACTGTTCAGAATACAACATCAAACGTTACTATATCTAACAATGGAAAATATCTGATGATATATACTAAGGATAAAGACAACGATGAAAATATTAAAAGAGAAGAAGAAGTTACATCCTCATTTAAAACATATAAAATGTAAAAATTGATATATTGTAATATAACATGCCAAGACATAAGTTATTATTATTGTCTGGCATGTTATTTTTTTAATACAATCAATAAATATTTATATTTTTATAACTATTAATATTTAAAATTTATGAGCAGAATTTATGACTTCCTATAACCGTTATTACTGGCCTGGACCACATGAATTTGTTTGTAGTCTTTGCTGGATTATAGTAGTATATAGCTCCAGAAGATGGATCCCATCCATTAATCGCATCACTAGCGGCACGTTTTGCAGAATCCGATACTGGTTCATTCACTTGTCCGTCTGTTAAACAAGAAAACGCTCCGGGTTGATAAATAACACCTGATAATGTATTCGGAAATGACGGATGTTCTATTCTATTTAATATTACAGCTCCTACAGCAACCTGCCCTGAATATGGTTCCCCTCTAGCCTCTGCGGATATAATTCTCGCTAAAAGATCCATATCGGCTGTACTATATCCTCCAGATACTCCTGAGGAAGCTATCCCCAAT
>CAKSGI010000004.1 GCA_934454005.1 uncultured Eubacteriales bacterium
ATTAAGCACTATATTAGGTACCTTTCCATCTGTATGTGCAAGTACTGTCCCTTCAAAAGCTTTTTTATTTATATAAGACATAGATTTTCCTGCAAGAAAATTAAGTCCATCAATATTTTCAATATCATTTTCTATAAATATATCTTTTTTAGATTTTTCTATAAGCACAACTGTTTCAAACATAATTCTGCTTCCATCTTGAATAAACTGCCCCATTGAATGCAAATCTGTTGAAAAAATTACTGATGTAGGAAATATTCCTTTATTATCTTTTCCTTCACTTTCTCCGTATAATTGTTTCCACCATTCGCACATCATAGAAAAATTAGGTTCATAGCTTACCAAAACCTCTGTGCTTTTTCCTTTTCTATAAAGTATATTCCTAATCGCTGCATATTTATAACAATCATTTTTTTCTATATTAGGTGTTAAAAAATCTTCTCTAGCTTTTTTCGCACCAAACATAAGATCATCTATATTTGCGCCACTAACAGCTATCGGCAATAACCCTACAGCTGTTAAAACAGAATATCTTCCTCCTATATTATCTGGAACAATAAAGCTTTCATATCCTTCTTTTGTCGCTAATTGTTTTAAAATTCCTTTTTCCTTATCTGTAGTACAATATATTCTTCTTTTAGCTTCTTCTTTACCATATTTTTTTTCAAGATAATTTTTAAATACTCTAAAAGCAATAGCTGGTTCTGTTGTTGTTCCAGATTTAGAAATCATATTAATCGATACATTTTTTCCTTCACATATAGACAACAATTCATTTAAAGAATCTGAACTAATACTATTACCAGTAAAATAAATATTCGGTGTGTCCTTACTTAATGAATTATAGTTTTGTGATTTTAAAAACTCTATTGCAGCTCTAGCTCCAAGATAAGACCCGCCTATCCCAATAACAATAAATACATCTGTATCAGATTTTATTTTTTCTGCAACTTTTTTTATTCTTTCGAACTCTTCTTTATCATAATTACAAGGTAAATCTAACCAACCAAGAAAATCATTTCCAAGACCACTACCTGAATGCAATAATTCATGTGCCACTTTTATCTGAGGTACAATCCCTTCGTACTCCTCAAGGCTTATAAAATTATTTAAATATTTATCGTTTAGTCTTGTTGCCATCAATCTCCCTCCCAAAATAACCTTAAGCTTATTTTACAATATATCAAACAGATTTGCAAGGAATAGCACAATATTTATCTATAATTTAAATATCTGACTTGTTAATAAACTTAAAACTGATTTAAAACTGATTTCTTGAACATCAGACAAAGCTGTTACACTATACTGTGCCAAAATTTCATTGTCTAAGCTAAACGTAACTGTTCCCAACTTCTGATCTTTATAAACAGGGGCCTCAACTTCTTCTAATAATTCAAGGTTACTTTTTATGTCTTTTTCTCTTCCTTTAGGAATCAAAAAATCTCCTGACAACCTAACCTGTGTATTCACAGTACTTTCCATTCCATTATTAACTTTTACAACAGAATCATAAAATTCTTCTGGCATTATAGGAGAGGTCATCGTAAAATTAGCAAATCCATAATCTAACAGCAACGCTGCATCTCTAAATCTATCTTTTCCCGTTTTACTTCCTAATACTACAGATATAAGTTCTAAATCATTTCTTTTTGCTGTTGCAGATATACAACTTCCCGCTTCATTCGTTGTTCCAGTTTTCAAACCTGTTATACCATTATAACTTTTAAGCAATTTATTTGTGTTAACAATTTGTGTCTTTCCGTTTCTCAAATTGTCCATCCAAATAGAAGTATAATTATATATTATTTTGTGTTTTATTAATTCTCTCGACATTAAAGCGACATCATGTGCAGAGGTTAAATGACCTTCTTCATCTAACCCATTACAATTTTTAAATACAGTATCATTCATATTTAATGCCTTAGCCTTAGCATTCATATTATCTACAAATGTATCTTCCGATCCTGCAACATATTCTGCTAAAGCTACAGCCGCATCATTTGCAGATGCAACAACTGTTGCCTTTATAAGATCATTAACACTCATAACTTCTCCTTCTTCAAGCCATATATCAGATCCACCCATAGAAGACGCATGAGCACTAGCTGTTACATTATCGTCTAAAGATATTTCTCCGGAATCTATAGCTTCCATTATTAAAATAAGTGTCATCACTTTTGTAATAGAAGCACAAGCTCTTATTTCATGAGAGTTTTTTTCATATAATATTTTACCTGTTTTCGCCTCCATTAAAACAGCTGATGGTGCTGTTATTTCCTCATCACTTATAGCCAATGCAGATAAACTACTTACAAATAATAAAACGCAAGATATAAACACACAAATAAATTTCAGTATTTTCATAATACTGTATACCTCCTAAATTATTAAATAAACATTAATATTTTATAAATAACTATGCTTGTAAACTTTCATCTATTCTAATAAAGTTATTAAGAAGGTATATCATAATTAAATTCATTTGTTCATATAAAAAAATTTAATATCTATATAAATAACTTTCTATTTCCCATTTAGTAATTTGGCTTCTATAACATTTCCACTCTGATTCTTTATATGCTACATATTTCTCAAATGCATGATTTCCTAAAGTTTCTCTTACAATATTATCACTTTTCATTGCTCTAATTGCTCTTGCTAAATTTTGTGGTATATTTTCAATTCCCATAGCTTTTCTTTCTTTTTCAGTCATTTTAAAGACATTGCTCCCTACTTGTGGTGGTGGCAACAAATCTTTTTTTATTCCATCAAGACCCGCAGCAAGGCAAATAGCTAAGGCTAAATATGGATTAGCCGCCGGATCAGGATTTCTAAGTTCCAATCTTGTGCTTTCTCCACGTGCTGCAGGAATTCTAACTAATGGACTCCTATTCTTAGCAGACCATGCTATATGAATAGGTGCCTCAAATCCCGGAACTAGTCTTTTATAAGAATTTACAATCGGATTAGTAATACCAGTTAAAGCCTTTGCATGCTTCATTATCCCTGCAATAAAGTTATATGCAATCCTACTTAAACCATTTTCATCTTTCTTATCATAAAACGCATTTTTGCCGTTTTTTGAAAGTGACATATTGATATGCATTCCAGAACCAGCTATACCAAATATAGGTTTTGGCATAAATGTTGCATGTAAACCGTGTTTATCTGCAATAGATTTTACCGCTAATTTAAAACTCATTATATTATCCGCTGCATTTAAGGCTTCTCCATATTTAAAATCTATCTCATGCTGTCCAGGTGCGCATTCGTGGTGAGAAGCCTCTATTTCAAATCCCATATCTTCAAGAGTTATACATATATCTCTTCTTGCCTCTTCTCCTTTGTCTACAGGTCCTAATTCAAAATATCCTCCTTGATCTATAGTTTGCGTAGTAGGCCTGTTGTTTTCATCTGTTTGAAACAAAAAGAATTCACATTCGGGACCTACATTTAAAGTATACCCCATTTCCAAAGCTTGATTTATAACTTTTCTTAATATATATCTAGGGTCACCTTCAAAAGGAGTACCATCCGGATTATATACATCACAAATTATTCTTGCCACTTTTCCATGTGTTTCATTCCATGGATAAACCATAAATGTATCGTAGTCCGGATATAAATACATATCCGACTCCTCAATCCTTACAAAACCTTCTATAGATGATCCATCAAACATACATTTATTATCTAATGCCTTATCTAGTTGAGTTTTAGTTATTGCAACATTCTTACAGGCTCCAAAAATGTCAGTAAACTGTAACCGAATGAATCTAATATCCTCATCACTAACTATTCTTAGAATATCTTCTTTTGTATATTTGTTTTTTCTTATCATAATGTGTTCCTCCTCTAAACTACAAAATAAAGCTTACTTAACACTATTTCAAAAACAATTTTAATAATTTTAGCACTAATTAAAAAATTTAGCAATTATAAATATAAAATATTTACCGCATTTTTATGTTTTATTTGCAAAAAATATTAAAGAAATTTTTTAAGAAAGGATATTAGAGAATAGTATGTCTCTATAAAGGTAAAATAATATGGAAAAAAATAATAAGCAAAAAAATGATCTTCCAAACAGAGTTACTATACCTGTAACTTATCCAGACACAAGATATCCCAAAACCAACACTGCTAAACCATCAGATGAAAACGTAATTCGTGCAAAAGAATGGGTTGAATTTGACAAACTATAAAAAATATAATAATAAAAATGCTAATTATTGACTAATCTTGCTATACAATATACAATAATAACCATAATTATTGCTTAGTAGTTAATCAATCTTTTGGGGTATTGCTATTGGATTGGCCATGGATGCATTTGCTGTATCCATGGCTAAATCCGCAAACACAACAAAATTAAATAAAGTTTCTGAGATAAAAATGGCTTTATTTTTTGGAGCATTTCAGTTTTTTATGCCGATAATTGGTTGGACTATTGGTAAATCCGGTGAACAATGTATCGACAAAATTGATCATTGGATTGCTTTAGTATTATTAGGATATATAGGCATAAAAATGGTTTATGCTTCGCTTATCAAAAAGAAAAACAATATTCTAGAAACTAATAATAATCTAGACCTTAAAACACTAACCATTCTATCATTAGCAACAAGCATAGATGCCTTAGCTACTGGAATAATATTGCCTACTGCTGTTGGTGCAAATACTGCATTGTTAATGTTTTTTTCCACAAGTTTAATAGGAATCATCACCTTTTTAATATCTATGATTGGTATATCTATAGGTAAAAAATTTGGTATATTATTCGCATCAAAAGCTGAATTAGTCGGAGGATTGGTTTTAGTCTCTATAGGTATTAAAATATTCATCGAACACAATTATTAAAAAACTATAAAACAACAATTATAAAAACAGTTTATTAAAAACTGACTCTTCTTTATTCTAGAAAAAAGCTTAATATCATCCTTTTTTAATTTTAAAATTTAAAAAACTACAAACTTTTAAAAATATTTTTTACAAATCGCATAAATTTATAATTAAAACAAATAATAGATTTGGAAAATAAACAAAAACGTTCTTACTAAATTATAAGCAATAAAAAGTTTTATTAATAAAACTGACAAATATTTTAAGGTCAGAAAAGTATACGATAAAAATATTATTAAAGGATTGATTATATGAAAGCTACAGGCATAGTTAGAAGAATCGACGATCTTGGTCGTGTTGTTATCCCAAAAGAAATAAGAAGAACCCTTAGAATCCGTGAAGGTGACCCTTTGGAAATATACACAGATACTGATGGAGAAGTTATATTTAAAAAATATTCTCCAATAGGTGAAATATCAGAATTTGCATCAGAATATGCGGATGTTCTTGCAAGAATATCGTCATTACCAACACTAATATCTGATAGAGATCACATAGTAGCAGTAGCAGGTGTGTCCAAAAAAGAATTCTTAGAAAGAAGAATTACCCCTACACTAGAAGACATCATGGAAGAAAGAAGGAGTTTTGTTACCAGCCGTGAAAACAGGAACTATTTATATCCAATTGAAGGTATAGATAAACCTGCTGTAATAGCATATCCTATTATAGCTTCCGGCGATGTCACTGGATCTGTAATAATGTTATCAGATAATTCATCCAACAGCTTTCCAACGGAAACTGAAATTAAATTAGCTCAAACTGCTGCTGCATTTTTAGGAAAACAAATGGAAGAGTAAATAAAATTTAAAGAGGTTGTCGTCTATAATTTAATTTTTTGCGACAGCCTCTAAATAATAAATATGTACATTAATATAAAATATTAAAATTAACAAGCGGAAACAGCAGTAACTATAACTCCTCCAATAAGAAGTAACGCACAAACACAAGATACTATCTTAATGAGTAAGTTTCTTGATCTACCAGTCCTATTGTAAACATTCTTTGACATACCTATAAAAACACTTCCTTTACATATACTATAGTGTATTAATTATATCAATTAATTTTTCCCTATATTCTTCCAAAAATTTTTTATTACCTAATTTTTTCTCATAACTTAAATTTATTTCTAAATATCCCTTTAGATTTAACGGTAAATTCGAAAAAACATATATTTTATCAGATAGCGCTAACGCTTCGTTGATGCTATGTGTTATTAAAATATTAGGCTTATTTTCTCTTTTTTTCATAATTAAATCCATCATATTGTCTTTTGAATTAGAGTCCAGACCCTTCAACGGTTCATCCAATATAAGAATATCTGAGTCGTACACAAGAGCTCTTGCAATTGATACTTTTCTGCGCATTCCTCCGCTTAGTTCATCAGGATTTTTATAAGCAAATTCCTTAAGTCCAACTGATTCAAGAATATCGTCTGCAACCATATTACTGTCCTTAGATTTAATAACTGATTTAATATTTTCTTTTACAGTTATCCATGGAATTAGTCTATCATCCTGAAAAACAAATGATACATTAGTTCTATCGTCAATACCAATTATTTCACCTGAATCTGGCTTTAAAATTCCTGCTAAAATATTTACTAACGTTGTTTTTCCACAACCAGATGGACCAAATATACATACCGTTCCATTTGCTGATAATTTAAGTGAAAAATTATCTATCACTACTATATCACTAAACCTTTTAGTGATATTTTTCAACTCTATTTCCATTCATATTCCTCAGTTAAAAAAATTATATTTACAAGAAATTTTCTTCATAACTTTATTTATAGTGTTCTCCAATATAATACTAAAAAAAACAACCACCACTGTAAATGAAAATAAATCTATAGTTTCTATATACATTTTAGATTTATATATCTCAGAACCTATTGAATTTTTTGTATTTCCAATAACCTCTGCCGCTATACCTGCCTTCCACGAAAATCCTAGAGCTGTGGTGCATGCAGCAGTAAAATACGGCATAATAGAAGGTATAAATATTTTTTTTATTTTTGAAATACGGTTAAATTTAAATACTTTTGCCATCTCTAAAAGTTTTTTATCAGTTTTTATAATTCCATATGTAACGTTTGTCCATACAATAGGTATTACCATTAATGTTGAAATAAACACAGGTACTATACCAGACTTCAACCATACTAAAGCTAAAATAATAAATGATGCAACCGGTGTTGCCTTTATTAAGCTAATAATTGGTTTTAATAAGTCTTTAGCTACATTAGAATAACAAGTAAGTACCGCTAATAATATTCCAAAGATAATACCTAATAAAAACCCTGCCAATACCCTAATCATAGAAAAAATAACACTATTCCAAAAACTATTCATTTTTGCAAGTTCAAGCAATCTAAAAAATACATGTATCGGAGAAACTACTAAAATATCTTTATTGATTATTAAATATATAATCTGCCAAACAAGCATCCAAAATAATAATACAAATAAACCTTTTATTAACGGATACTTATTAATAAAATTTAATTTACTCTTTATAATAGTAAAAATCTTCACCAGGAGTCTTCCCCCCAACTGATTTAGGATCAAACTTAAATAACGTGTCCAAAAACCCCTTAGTCTTCGATCTCATTTCCTCACCATCAATGTAAACTATATTACAATTAGGTATTGCTAATCTTGCAATATCTCTAGGCATTATATCATAAGTCTCTGATAATACTGACACTTCTTCGATATTGTTATTTGTAAACTCAACAGACTTTTTATATTCGTTTAAAAATTTATTTAAGGCTTCCTTGTTGTTTTCTGCGAAATTTTTTCTAACAACTATACACCCCATAGCTAACGAACTATCATTTTTCACTATATTATCCCATTCTCTTGTAAGATCAACTGAAATTTTTATATTTGGGTTTTTACTTTTAACTTGTGTTACAAACGGTTCTGGTAAAAGACCTATTTTACATTGTCCAGAAATCATTAAAGATGCAAGTTCCGAATGTTCAGTTTTATACTCTATATTTACGTCACTATTAGGACTTAAACCATTACTACTTAATATAAAATCCATTGCATATTCTGGAACCGAACCCTGCCCTGAAACATATAAAATTTTATTTTTTAAATCAGACACATTATTTACATTTTCTGATTCATCTGCTAAAACGTATAAAACACCTAATGTATTTAAAGTTACTATCTGTATATCACCAGAAGATTTGTTGTAAAGCGTAGAAGCTAAATTAGTTGGTAACGCTGCTATATCCATTTCACCATTAGAAAGTTCTGCAACAATTTGTGAAGGATCTGTACGCACAGAGACATTATAATTATTTGATAAAGAATCACCTTTTGAATCATCTATTAGCTTTAAGGCTCCTAGCCCCGAAGGTCCTTTTAAAACTGCAATATTTACGTTTATTTTATTAGAATAAGTTTTGTTATCTTTGCTGCAAGAAGTAAGAAGAATAATAAAAATTACAGATAAAAATAATAATACAATTTTTTTTGTAAAGCTCATATTAAGATTCTCCTAATTTTTAAAACTTTTTTCAACAGCACGGATTAAATCCGATGAGTAGACCTATAAGCCGAGTTCTGTCGAGAACAGTTATCTATCTTGGCTAGATGTCACCATCATAGCTCGATGCCACCCTTAGACACGTCGGGCAAACGTAAAATGTCTTTATGCGGTGTTGCTCCGGATAGGGTTTACATGGCTGTATAGTCTCCTATACACCGGTGAGCTCTTACCTCGCCTTTCCATCCTTACCGCAATCACTGCGGCGGTTTATTTCTGTTGCACTTTCCCTAGGGTCACCCCCGGCGGCCGTTAGCCGTTATCCCGCCCTTTGGAGCCCGGACTTTCCTCGGATACTACCTTTAGATATTATACCCGCAACTGTTCAGTCTACTCATAGTTTTAATTTTAATACATGAATTATAAAAAGTCAATTAATGCAAATTTAAGTTACATCTTTTTAACTATTCTTTTATCTGTAAAAGAGGCTATCGCAAATGACTTAAGTCAAAAACGATAGCCTCTTAACTTTAGAGGTCTTTTTAAATTTTATTACAACTGAGCTTCCGCCTCTAAGCTTTCATTAGTATCCCTAAATAGTAAAGATATACACCATATAGCAGCTAAGCCTACTATAGTATATATTATTCTACTTACAACAGAATCTGGTCCACCACATATCCAAGCTACTATGTCAAACTGGAATATCCCTATTGATCCCCAGTTTATACCACCTATAATAGCAAGAATTAAAGCTATTTTATCAAGCATATTGAAGTTCACCTCTTCTTTTTAAAAAAGTTCAAATTTAAAACTTAAATATACCCCTAAAATAGCTTTTACATTTTGTCTAAAAATATTTATAAATTAAATAGAAATTCTTAGTGCAGTTTCATATAAATCTATGTCAAACTCCTTATGCATCTGTAATGCATCCGTAATATCAAAATCTACTATTTTTCCATCTTGCATAGCAACTACACGTGCACCTTTTCCACTAGATAACAACTCAACAGCATGTACTCCCATTAAACTTGCAACTATTCTATCTCTCAATGTTGGAGAACCTCCTCTTTGAACATGCCCTAATATTGTGGTTCTCGTTTCTATCCCAGTTATTTCCTCAATTCCCTTTGATATTTTTTCAATTCCACCAACACCTTCTGCTACTACAATTATAAAATGTTTTTTTCCGGTTATTTGAGTAAATCTTATACGCTTTATAATGTCCTCTTCTAAATCATACTTAATTTCTGGTACTATAACAGAAGTTGCACCAACTGCTATTCCTGTGTGAAGTGCTAAATCTCCACACCTTCTTCCCATTACTTCAACCACGCTACATCTATCATGCGACTGAGCAGTATCACGTATTCTGTCTACCATTTCCATAGCTGTATTCATAGCTGTATCAAATCCAATTGTATATTCACTACAACTTATATCATTATCAATAGTACCAGGTATACATACACATGGAACTCCTTCATTTGTTAAATCTCTTGCTCCTCTAAAAGAACCATCTCCACCTATAACAACTACACCACTAACATCTAAATTTTTGCACACTTCTATAGCTTTATTTCTGCCTTCAACAGTTTTAAATTCTGGGCTTCTTGCCGTATAAAGGATCGTTCCTCCTCGATGTATTATATCGGAAACACTCCTAAGGTTCATTTCAAAAACATCACCATTTATAAGTCCATTATATCCTCTATGAACACCTATAACACGCATACCACCTGATATTGCAGTTCTTACAACTGAACGAACTGCTGCATTCATTCCCGGTGCATCTCCGCCACTTGTAAGTACTGCTATAGTTTTTCTCGTCATGATAATTTCCCCTTTAAAAAATATATAATAGGAATATATAACTACTATCTTTATATAAATATTATAATTCTAAATATAATAATTATCAACATACAAACAATACAGATTTTGTCACCAATTTCAAAACATTATTTTACAATTATGTTATTATTTCCTAATTTATTTTTTAATTCTTTAACCAGCACATCATTTATATCAACCCAATACTCTCTTGGAGCTAACATTAATTTTCTCTGATCATCAAAGAAAAAATATACCGGAAAATTTCCTTCAAAAATACTCAATAGTATATTCGCTCTTTTATATGCTTCACTTTCCTTGGCTGGTATTTTTATATACAACCCTTTTTTTAAAGAATTCTGAGGTCTTTCCTGTCTATTCACCCCATTGCTATTTTTATCAGGGGAAGCCATAATATTCTCGCATAAAATTTTTATTTCTTCTTCTTTAATATTTATTCTTCCACGTATATCTATTATATTTCCTTCTAAAAGTAAATGCGAGTATTTATTTAATTCTCTAGCAAAAACTATCATTTCAATCGATCCACTCATATCTTCGAGTTGAACAAATGCCATTTTTGAATTATTTTTTGTAATTTTTATTTTAATACTAGAAACTATTGCTAAAATAGAAACTACCTTTCCATCTTTATATTTAGAGTTATATACATCTTTACATAATATATCTCCAATTTTATCCACATTTAGCTTTTTACATATTTCAGAATATTCTGCCATAGGATGTCCAGATAGGTACATACCTGTAGTTATTTTTTCCATAGTGAGTAATTCATTATAGCTATATTCCGGAAGTTTAGGAATTTCTACTATACTATCTGTATCATCAGATTCTGTGCTATCAAAAAAGCCAATTTGACCCTCTAAATTCTTTTTTCTATCAACTTCAAGGCCATCAATTATGTTTTCCATAGACATCATCTGTTTTCTATTAACATCTAATCCATCAATAGCACCAGCCTTAATAAGGAATTCTATTGCTCGTTTATTTATATCTTTTCCATACATTCTTTTGCAAAAGTCATAAAAAGATTTAAATATTCCATTTTCTTCTCTTTCTTTTATTAGATTATTTATAACTCCAACACCAAGATTTTTAATAGCTAATAGTCCAAATCGAATATTTCTGTTATTTGTTACCGTAAATCCTTTATCACTTTCATTAATATGAGGTGGTAATACCTTTATTCCCAAGCGCTCACATTCAGAAATATAGGTATATACTTTATTAGTATTATCCAAAACACTTGTAATTAATGATGCCATATATTCATTAGGATACTTACATTTTAAATAGGCCGTTTGATAAGAAACCATAGCATATGCGGCTGCATGAGATTTATTAAATGCATAAGAGGCAAAACTTTCCATTTCATCAAATATCTCTGACGCAATATCTTTTGTTATTCCCTTTCTTACACATCCCTCAACTTCTACTACTCCATCCTTCTCTAACCCATAAATAAAAATATTTTTTTCTTTTCTCATAACATCAGCTTTTTTCTTAGACATAGCCCTTCTTACTATATCTGCACGTCCTAAAGAATATCCGGCAAGTTTTCTAAATATTTGCATTACCTGCTCTTGATAAACTATACATCCATATGTAACATCTAAAATGTTAGATAACAACGAATGTTTATATTTTATATTTTCGGGATTATGTCTATTTTCAATATACCTCGGTATTGAATCCATAGGACCTGGTCGATAAAGAGATATAACCGCTATTAAGTCTTCTAAGCATTCCGGTTTTAACTGAGATAATACACTTTTCATTCCAGATGATTCAAATTGAAATACACCTTCTGTATCACCAACAGAAAGCATCTCATAAACATTTTTATCATATTTTATATCTGATAAACTAAAATTAGGTTCTCTTTTTTTCACCATTTTTTCAGTGTCATGAATAACTGTTAATGTTCTAAGTCCTAAAAAATCCATTTTTAAAAGTCCAAGTTCTTCTAGTGTAGTCATCGTGTATTGCGTAACTATAGACTCATCATTTTTCGAAAGAGGAACATAATAGCTCACAGGTTTTTCTGTTATAACAACTCCAGCAGCATGCATAGATGCATGTCTTGGCATACCTTCAATTTTTTTCGCCATATTTATTAACTCTTCAATTTGCTCATTAGATTCATATTTTTGTTTAAGCTCTTGAGATTTTGTCAATGCTTTTTCTATTGTCATTCCTATTTCCATAGGTACAAGTTTTGCCACTGTATCTACAATATTATAAGGAACAGCCATAACCCTTCCAACATCTCTAATCGAACCTCTAGCCGCCATTGTACCAAATGTTATAATCTGCGCAACATGATCATGCCCATATTTTCTTATTACATACTCTATAACTTCATGCCTTCTTTCATAACAAAAATCTATATCGAAGTCCGGCATGCTAACACGTTCAGGATTTAAAAATCTTTCAAAAAGTAAGTTATATTTTATAGGATCTAATCCAGTGATTCCCACACAATATGCAGCTATACTTCCCGCTCCAGAGCCTCTTCCTGGCCCCACTGCTATATTTACTGACTTTGCATATCTAACAAAATCTTGTACTATTAGATAATAATCCACATATCCCATTTGATTAATTGTACTAAGCTCATATTCAAGCCTTTTTACTATAGAGTCATCAGGATTCTCACCATAATTTTTATATAATCCTTCATAACATTTTTCCTTAAAATATTCAAAATGATCTTGTCCATTTGGGACATCAAAATGAGGTAATTTTGTATTTCCAAAGTCAAAGTCCAAATTACATTCATTTGATATTTTTACAGTGTTACTCAAAGCCTCTTTGTAATTTAAAAATAACTCTTCCATTTCTTTTCCTGATTTTAAATAAAACTCATTAGTCGGAAACTCCATTTTATTTTCATCTTCCAAAGTGTGGTTCGTTTGAATACATAGCAATATTTCGTGCATTTTATGATCTTCTTTATTTATATAATGGCAATCATTTGTTGCAACAATAGGTATTCCTGTCTCTTTTGATAATTTTATAATCAACGGATTTATATATCTTTGTTCCTTCATTCCGTGATCCTGAAGTTCAAGATAAAAATTACCACTGCCCAATATTGAATTATATAATAAGGCTTTTTCTTTTGCTTCTTCATAATCGTTTCTTAATAAACTTCTTGGTATCTCTCCTGCCAAACAAGCAGACATACCAATTAATCCCTCACTATGATTTTTCAAAAGATCAAGATCAATCCTTGGTTTATTATAAAATCCCTCTGTAAATGATTTTGATACCATATACGATAAATTCTGATACCCTACTTTATTTTTGCATAACAATACAAAATGATAATTCGCATTATCTATTTCATATACCTTGTCAAATCTTGATCTAGGTGCTATGTAGGCTTCACAACCAATTATAGGTTTAATACCTTTGGATTTTGCCTCCTTATAAAAGTCTATAACCCCATACATAACACCATGATCAGTTATAGCAACAGCCTTTTGACCTAACTCCTTTACTTTTGATATAAGATTTTTTATTCTACAAGCACCATCCAACAAACTATATTCGCTATGAACATGCAAGTGTACAAAGTCGCCCATTTATTTTCCTCATTTCTAGTCATCTATATTCTTTGAAATTTCAATTATTTTGTTTAAACGATGATTTAACCCAGACTTACTTATGCTACCAGGAAAAATTTCACATAACTCTTTTAATGAAAGTTCTGGATTATCGAGTCTCATTTGTGATACTAATTTTAAATCATCTGATAGAAATTCAAGTCCTTTTCTTTTTTTTATTTTATTTATTGCCTCTATTTGTAAAACTGATGCTTTTGCCGTTTTCTCTATATTAGCTGTCTGAAAGTTAGTTGTTCTATTAACATAATTTCTAACTTCTTTTAACATCTTTACTTGTATAAATTCCATTGCTGATTTATTAGCACCAATCAAAGTTAAAAAATCCGAAATTTGCTCATTATCCTTTATATATATAATATTTGTTCCATTTCTCTTAACTACATTAGCATTAACGTTTATACTCTCGATCTCTGATATAACTTGTACTAAATCATTAACCAACTTTTTACTATTAATTTTAAACTCTAATCTATACTCTATTTGCGGATTTGATATCTGTCCGCATGATAAAAAAGTTCCTCTTAAAAAATCAATCATACAGTTTTTATTGTAAAACATTTTTTTATCTATAGATAAGACACTATCCACATGGAACAATTTTAAAATATTTGTCCTATGACGTATATCTGGTATAGATAACAAATATAAATTTTCGCTCCTATTTCTAAAAGATAAACCCTTCTTTACATCAACTATAGAACTTGTAGTTTTTACAATCATCTCTACAAATCTATCTGCAACATCTTTATTTTCTGTTAAAAACTCTATTGAATTTTTTGACAAATTCTTAGCAAATAATATTAAACCGTATGTTTCTGCCAATACATGCCAGAAATCATCCGGTTTTATCATGCACAATTCTTTTTTTACCTTTGACGAAAAAGACATATGTCCCTCCATTAAGATTTATGAATATCCCTATGGTACACACTCACTCTATATCCCAAATCAGCTAAATGATTATACAATAATTGTGCAAGTGTAACTGATCTATGTTTTCCACCTGTACAACCAAAAGCTATTACAAGCTGACTCTTTCCCTCCTTTTTATATAACGGGAGCATATAATCAATAAGTGGAATTAATTTTTCCACAAATCCCTGAGTTTCCTTCTTTTCCAGGACATATTCGCTTACTTTGTTATCAATTCCTGTTAATATTTTCAGCTCTTCTATATAAAAAGGATTCGGTAAACATCTTACATCAAATATTAAATCTGCCTCAGTTGGAGTCCCATATTTAAACCCAAATGATTCGCAGTTTATCATCAATGCACCACCGGTTTCTTTTGAAAACAACGATATAATTCTATTTCTTAGTTCGGCCGGTGAAATATAAGATGTATCCATAATATAGTCTGATTGTTCTTTAATAGTTTTTAATTTTTCCTTTTCTACCTTAATAGCTTCTTGTAAAGATGCATTATTATCTTCTACTAAAGGATGCTTTCTTCTTGTTTCTTTATATCTTCTCAACAAAACATCTTCTCTAGCATCTAAATATAAAATTTTATACGGTTTACTTTCTAATTTTAACTTCTCTAGTACTTCTAATAAATTATTAAACATTTTGCCACCACGTATATCCGTAACAACTGCAACCTTTTCATTAGAAGGTTCACATAACTCATAAAACGTAGGTATTAACTTAGGTGGAATATTATCTACACAATAAAAGCCTATATCTTCAAGTGCATCCATAGATCTAGATTTACCCGCACCCGATAACCCTGTAACTATAATAAACTCCATAATTTTCCTCTTTATTTAAAAATTTTTTATAATACTTTAATTTCAGTTTCTAATAAAACTCCAGTTTTATCAAAAACCGAATTTTTTATTAACTTTATTAGCTCTAATACATCACTACAAGTTGCATTCCCTTTATTTATAATGAATCCTGCATGTTTAGAACTTATTTGAGCGCCTCCTATAGATTTTCCCTTAAGTCCACACTTTTCTATAAGTGTTCCAGCAAAATTATCTTTTGGTCTTTTAAATACACTTCCTGCACTTGGAAATTCTATTGGCTGTTTTGCTTTTCTTTTTTCCATATATTCATCCATCTTATTTCTAATTGATATATATTCATCATTTTTTAACTGTACTGTTACGTCAGTTATAATATAATCCTTTTTATTATAAATACTATTTCTATAAGAAAAATCTATATCTATATTCTTAAGTGTTCCTAAATTACCTAATCCATCAATGTGGTTACAAGATACCACTACATCTTGCATTTCCCCAGAATAAGCACCTGCATTCATAAATACTGCCCCACCAACAGATCCAGGTATCCCCCAGGCAAATTCAAGCCCAGACAACGAACTTTTAAGCGATTCACTACATAACTTTGCAAGCGTTACCCCCGAACCACAACATATACAATTATCATCTAAAAAACTTACTTTTGTAAAATCACCATCTAATTTTAAAACTATTCCCCTAATTCCTGAATCAGAAACTAAAATATTTGAACCATTTCCCAATATAAATAAAGGTATTTTTGATTCATTTATAGCTTTAAGTATTATCCTAAGCTTTTCTTTTGTATTAACGTTAATAAATAGATCCACAGGCCCACCTATTTTAAAAGTGGTATGTTTTAACATAGGTTCATTTAAGCTAAACTTACACCCTATTTCTTTTGCAGCGTCAATTACAGAATTATAGTTATACATATGCTCCTCCATATTTAACTATTAAAGAAATTTGTATTATCTCTTAAATACTTCTCAAACCTTTCTTCGTCTGCATTTATTATTAAATCTTCCGGAAAATCAATTTCTTTTAACATATTAATAGCGGAATCAAAAACACCAACCTGAGTACAAAAATGAGCATCAGAATTCACAATAATGCTCACATTATACTTTTTACAAAGCAATGCAATTTTTCTACAATTTGATATTGCATCTTTTCTTATTTTAAATGATGCATTGTTTATCTCTACCAATTTATTGTTTTTCCCAAATTCAGGAATAACCCTATCATAATCAAATTTATACGATTGCAATCCACTATGACCTATAACATTTACACGTGGATTCCTTGAGACCTCTAACCAAGCGTTAGTGCACTCATCTATACTCTTAGGTAACTCAAGCGTTGGCCCATGCATAGAAGCAACAACCCAATCAAGACAGTCTAACAATTCATCGGAAACATCTATATTTCCGTTGTAATCTATAACATTAGCCTCAATACCTCTTAATATATATACTCCATCTAGTTTTCTTGGTATTACTCTTAAATTTTCAAAGTAAAAAGGTCCTGGAGCTCCAAGCATATTACGAGCGTGGTCAGTAATAGCTATTGCGTAAAGATCCTTCTCACTTGCCTGTTTTACATTTTCTAATATTGTGCTATATGCATGAGTGGATGCCACTGTGTGACAATGTGTATCAGCTATTATTTTCATACATTTTCTCCTTATAAAAGTTTTTTATTAGTCTTTTTTCCTGTCCCAAAATCATGTTCATCATACTCTAAGCCGATGCCCTCTAACAACTCTTTTGCTGCATTATAGCCCATTCTCTTTTGCCTTGTATTCATAGCCGCAACTTCAATAATCATAGCTAAGTTTCTTCCTGGCTTTACCGGTATAGTTATAAGAGGGACCTCAAGCCCAAGTATATCTATATATTCTGTTTCTATCCCCATTCTATCATAGACTTTAGAATCATCCCAAATCTCTAAATTTACAACTAAATCAATATTATTCTTAAGTTTTACTGCTCCCATCCCAAATATTCTTCTTGCATTTACTACTCCTATTCCTCTAACTTCAATAAAATGTCTTATATTTGCTGGAGACATCCCAACAAGAGTTTTTTTAGTAGTTCTTTTTATTTCAACTGCATCATCAGCAATTAATCTATGCCCTCTTTTTATTAGCTCAATTGCTATTTCACTTTTGCCTATTCCACTATCACCTGTCAAGAATATCCCTTCACCATATACCTCGACAAAAACACCGTGTCTTGTGATTCTAGGAGCTAATTCTGAACTTAAATATATAACAAGATCTGCCTCTACAGAAGAAGTAGTTTCTTTAGTTCTTAAAATGGGTATACTATATAATTCTGCTGCTTCAATTGCCTCTTTAAAAGGTACAATATCCCTTGCGACTATAATCGCTGGTGGTTTTCTTTCAAAAAGCCTTTTTAAGGAGCTAAATCTTTCTTCTGGAGAAAATTTTTCTAAAAATGCACTTTCTGTATTTCCTAAAATTTGAATTCTTTCATTGTCAAAATGATCCAGAAAGCCAGTAATTTCAAGCCCTGGACGATTAACATCCTTTGATCTTAGTAAGATTTTTTCAGGATCATAAGGCATATATGCAATATCAAGAGATAATTCATTTATTATATTAGATAATGGCACTGTAAAATTCGTAGACACATTAACACCTTATTTCTTAATATTTTTTATTTTATTATATAACAACATTAAAAAAAATCAAAGCATAAAATCAATCAAAACTAACAAGATATATATCAATTTTATATAACAAATACCTGCTTTTATAAATAGCAGGTATAAATAAAATTTTATTCGTCTATTTCCCAATTATGCCATACATTTTGTACATCATCATTATCTTCTAACATATCTAATAATTTTTGCATTTTAACTTGTATTTCTTCTTCTTGAATCGTTGTGTATGTACTAGGCAACATCTCAACTTGAACAGATACAAATTTATCATATCCTCTTTTTTCCAACTCATCTCTTACCAAGCCTAAATCGTTAGGTTCTGTATATATCACAAAAGCTTCATCTTCAACTATAAAATCTATAGCTCCAGACTCCAACGCAGCTTCCATTAATTTGTCTTCATCATTTTCATCTTTTTCTACAACTATTACACCATTTTTAGAAAACATAAAAGAAACACATCCTGGAGTTCCAAGATTTCCACCAAATTTATCAAAATAATGCCTAAGATCTGCCGCAGTTCTATTTCTATTATCAGTAAGTGTTTCAACTATAACCGCTACACCATTAGGGCCATAGCCTTCATAAACTATATCTTCATATTTACTGCTATCTCCATCTCCCGCTGCTTTTTTTATTATTCTTTCTATATTATCATTAGGCACATTATTAGCCTTAGCTTTAGCTATACAGTCTTTAAGTTTCGAATTAGCATTAGGATCTGCACTTCCACCTTCTTTAACTGCAACAGATAATTCTCTACCTATTTTTGTGAAAATTTTTGCTCTTTGTCCGTCAGTTTTTTCTTTTTTACGCTTTATATTGCTCCATTTCGAATGTCCAGACATCTTAATTCCCCCTGAATTGTTTGACTTATATTATTTTAACATAATGTTGTTATTGTATCAAGCCTTGAGATTGACCAAAGATTAAGTTCATATAATAATAACAACCTTAAACAATTTACTTATGAATTCCAAAAATGACAAGATACTAAATGATTTCTCTTAACTTCTTTTAATTCTGGCATGTCATCAAAGCATCGTTTCTGCGCCTTAAAACAGCGAGTACAAAACCTACACCCCGCCGGAGGATTTATAGGACTCGGGACATCACCTTTTAAAATAATTCTGCTTTTTTTATTATCAAGATTTGTTACCGGTATTGCAGATAACAACGCCTGAGTATATGGATTTAAAGGGTCATTATATAAAGCATATTTATCAGATATTTCCATTAATTTTCCAAGATACATAACACCTACTCTATCACTTATATGTTTAACAACATTAAGCCCATGAGCTATAAATAAATATGTTAATCCAAATTCCTCCTTTAAGTCATCTAATAAATTTAGAACCTGAGCCTGTATAGATACATCTAAAGCAGATACAGGTTCATCGCAAATTATTAATTTAGGTTCAACTGCAATAGCTCTAGCTATTCCAACCCTTTGACGTTGACCTCCAGAAAATTCATGAGGATATCTATTTCTATGATGGTTTGCAAGTCCGACGCAATTCAGTAAATAATTTACTCTATTTTCAATTTCATTTTTAGGAAGCAAATTATTTATTATAATAGGTTCAGCTATAATGTCTCCAATTGTCATCCTCGGATTAAGCGACGCATAAGGATCTTGAAATATAAGCTGAATATCTTTACTATATTCCCTTCTTGCCTTTTTATCTAAAGAAGTTATATCTTTGCCTTCAAAAAGTATAGTTCCAGATGTTGGCCGGTATAAGTTTGCTATCATCTTGCCAATAGTAGTCTTTCCACAACCAGATTCTCCAACTAGACCAAATGCTTCTCCTTTATATATTTTAAATGAAACATCATCAACAGCCTTTAACACAGATGTTGGGCGCCCAAATAAATTAGTATCTACTGTAAAATTTTTAGTAAGATTTTTTACCTCTACTAAAATTTCAGCCATTATTCACTCGCCTCCACTTCATCACTGTACAAAAAGCATCTTACTTTAGAATTTCCAATCTTAGTAATGCCAGGAATATCCTTTTTGCATTTATCCATGCATTTTTCACACCTATCAGAAAAAGCACAACCCTTAGGCATATTTAATGGGTTAGGAACCATTCCCTTTATCATATAAAGTCTGTCTCTATCTTCATCAATTTTAGGTATAGATTCTAATAGTCCTATAGTATATGGATGCTTTGGATTCTTAAATATATCCTCTACCCTTGCCTCTTCAACTATCCTACCACAATACATAACTATTACTCTATCCGCAGATTCTGCAACCACCCCTAAATCATGAGTAATAAGAAGAACTGCCATATTAAACTTTTCCCTTAATGTATACAAAAGTTCTAAAATTTGAGCTTGAATAGTAACATCAAGAGCAGTTGTTGGTTCATCAGCGATTAAAAGCTCTGGATGACAAGAAAGTGCCATTGCAATCATAACTCTTTGTCTCATTCCGCCGCTCATTTGATGTGGATAATCATTTATTCTTTTTTCAGGAGAAGGTATCCCTACTAAATCTAACATTTCTATAGATCTTTTTAAGGCTTCTTTTTTAGATAAATTCATATGCGTCATTATAGATTCCATAAGTTGATCTTTAATTTTATAAACTGGATTAAGCGAAGTCATCGGTTCCTGGAATATCATAGATATTTCGTCACCTCTAATGGATTGCAAATATTTTTCAGATTTTTTTCGCAAATCCACACCTTTAAATAAGATTTCTCCACCAACTATTTCTCCAGGTTTTCTAACAAGCCCCATAACAGATAATGACATTACGCTCTTACCAGAGCCAGATTCTCCAACTATAGCCAAAATCTCTCCATTGTCAACAGAAAAACTTACATCATTTACTGCATTAACAATTCCTTTTTTTAATTTAAATTGTGTTTTTAAATTTTTAACCTCAAGCAGCATAATTCTTTGACCGCCTTTAACTATTTTCTAGATTTAGGATCAATTGCGTCACGCAAACCATCACCTAAAAGATTAAATGCCAATACTGTAATTGTAATAGCAACTCCAGGGAATACTAGCATATATGGTGCCGCTAACATAAAAGCTTTTGCATCTCCAAGCATCGAGCCCCACTCTGCATATGGTGGTTGAACGCCTAATCCAAGAAATCCGAGCGCCGCCGTTTCTAAAACAGCAGTAGATATTCCCAAAGTAGCTCTTACAATTATTGATGATAAAACATTCGGTAAAATATGTTTAAATATTATTCGACTATCACTATTGCCTATTACTTTAGCAGCCTGAACATAATCATTTTCTTTTACTGATAAAACACAACCTCGTACTATACGTGCATACTCTGGGATTGAAACTATTCCAATAGCTATAATAGCTTTATCCAATCCTCGTCCAAGTGCCGCCATAAAAGCAATTGCCAATAAAATAGATGGGATGGCAAGCATCATATCCATTAATCTCATAATAATAGTATCAACTTTACCACCTTTATATCCCGCAATTGCCCCAAGAATAGTACCAACACTAAGAGATATCGAAACTGATAATACTCCTACCGTCAATGAAGTTCTTGCCCCATATAAAATTCTACTGAAAATATCTCTACCAAAATTGTCTGTACCAAACCAATAATCAACACATGGTGTTTGAAACGTTTTAGATGGATCCTGATAATTTGGATCATACGGCATAAAAGCTCTTCCAAATATAGCTAGTACGATTAAAAATACAACGATAACAAGCCCTACAACTGCGGCTTTATTTTCTTTTAGCGAATTCCACATTTCTTTCCACTTAGATTCTGGTTTTTCCATTTGAGAAATAACATGTTCAGCTTCTAATTTATTAAAATTATCCATAATAATTATCCTTCCTTAGCTGAATATTTTATCCTTGGATCAAGAAATGCATAAATTATATCAACAATCAAATTCATAACAACAAAAATTATTGCTACAAGCATTACAACCGCTTGAACAACAGGAAAATCTGATTTCAAAATTGAATCCACGGTATATGCTCCTATTCCCGGCCAAGCAAAAACCTTTTCTGTAAGAACAGCTCCTCCTAGCAATGCACCAAGTTGCAATCCTATAACTGTAACTATAGGAATCAAGGCATTTCTTAAAGCATGTTTTCTAATTACTCTTCCTTCTGATATTCCTTTTGCTCTTGCTGTTCTTATATAATCTTGATTTAAAGTTTCAAGCATACTAGATCTTGTCATTCTAGCAATAATAGCCATAGATGACAATCCTAAAGCCAAAGAAGGTAATATTAAATGTTTTAAAGCATCTCCAAAAGCTTCAAAATCACCAAGTAAAAGTGTATCTAAAAGGAATAATCCTGTCATTCCTCTAGGTTGAAGCCAAGGTTCTATACGGCCACTAGTAGGTAATATATGAAGCGTTCCGGCAAATATAATTATAAGCATTAATCCAAGCCAAAATATAGGTACAGATACACCTATTAACGCTAAAAACATACCAACATTATCAAAAATAGAATTTTTCTTTACCGCAGAAATTACGCCTATTATAATTCCAAAAATAGATGCAAATATTATTGAGCAGATAGCAAGTTCAACAGTTGCTGGAAATCTGGCAAAAATTTCCTTTAAAACTGGAGTTTTAGTATAATAAGACTTTCCCCAATCACCTGTAAAAATTCCTTTTACAAAATCCCAATATTGTATGTATATGGGATCATTTAAACCATTGGTTTCTCTCCAGGCATTTCGCATATCCTCTGTTGCACGCTGCCCCAAAACAGTTTCAGAAGGGTCTGCAGAAAATACCCTCATAATTGTAAATACTATTATCGAAACACCAATAAGGACAGGTATAAGTAACAGTAATCTTTTTATAATGTATTTAAACATCAAAACAAACCTTTCTTAAAACCTTAAACTTTTTATTATTTATGCTAAAGATTTATCACAATTAACAATTGCGATAAATCTTCTTTGTGATTAATATTTCTTAGGACTTTGTTATATCTTTAAAAAACATGATTCCCGTTGAATGTTCTTTAAAATTATCTATATTTGTTCTATAACCAGAAAGAGTTTTCTTATGCCATAAAGGTAACATAGCTGCATCTTCAGCTTGTAGTTTTTCAAGGTCTGTATAAATCTTATTTCTTTGTTCACCTCTAGGAGTAGCTAACCCTTTTCTAATTCCTTCATTATATTCTGAATTATTATATCTAGAAGTATTAATTGCTGTATCTGGTATTGACAATATATTTAAGAAATTATCTGGATCGCCATTATCTCCTATCCATGCATAGTAACATAAATCATAATCGCCATTTTTTACTTTATCTTTGTAAGTTGTCCAGTCATAAGAATCTATTGTAAGGTTAACTCCTATTTTAGATAGATAATCTTGTATTGCAACAGCAGTTTCTTGTCCACCTACATTTGTATGTGTTATCATATGGATATTGTTTACCCCTTTACTACTCAGAACACTTTTGGCAGATTCAGGATCAAACTGTGCTTGTTTTATACTGTTATCATACCCATTTATAAAAGTTGGAAGAATAGAAGTCGCTGGATCAGCATATCCTCTCATTATCGTTTTAGTTAATTCTTTGGTATTTACAGATTGTGCAATAGCTCTTCTAACTTCTTTGTCCTTACAAATTGGTGACTCTGTATTAAAAGATACAAATGATACATTCATTCCTTCATTTTCCAAAATCTTGCATCCACTATTTTTTATTTGATCTACAACACTTACATCAACATTAGGAATAATATCAACCTCTCCATTTGTTAACGCAACTGCCCTTGTTGCTTGGTCAGAAATTATTTTAAAAACAAGATTCGATATATTAGCCTTTTCTCCCCAGTACTCATCATTTCTAACCAAAACTACACTTTGGTTTTTATCCCATCTTACAAATTTATAAGGACCTGTTCCTACTGGATTTTCATTTAAATTATTATTATTTTCTTGTACAGCTTTAGGGCTAACCATCGGTGCACTTAAACACATAGCCAAATTATTTAAAAATGGAGTGCATCTTTCTTTTAAGGTAATTTTAACTATATACTGATCAATAACTTTAACATTGCTAACTGATCCAAATGTTGCCTCTGCATAAGGCATATCTTCTGTTGCTGCATCCGGTAACTGCCTATCAATATTAAATTTTACAGCACTCGCATCAAAATCCGTTCCATCATGGAATTTAACATTTTCTCTTAAATAAAATGTATACGATAATCCGTCCTCGCTTATATCCCAAGATTTTGCAAGACATGGCTCTATATCAACTGAATTCTTTGAAAATTGAACTAAACCTTCATATATATTGCTTGTTACTCTTGCAGATTCTAAATCTTCAATTAAAGCAGGATCTAGTCCTCTAGGTTCAGACGTCTGTCCTACATTTAGTGTGTCTGATTGACCTCGTGATCTATCGTTATTCCCACATGCGCATAAAAATACACACATAATAATTCCAAATATAGCAAGCGCCAATGCTTTATTAATTTTAACCATAAACATGCTCCTTTGTTAAAGTTTTGCTATGCAAGCTCTTTATTTGATTTCCTTATGGAATATAATAACACTATTTTTAATTTATTTCAATATCAAATTGAATATTTTTTTATATTTTTTTATTTTTGTGACTTTTAAATAATTATTATAAACAAATTTGTAAATACGCAATATATAAATATGATTTATCATTTTAACTTTTTCTTTTTATTAACAATAAAAAATCAATACTTTATATATCACTTATAATATTATACCACTATTTATATATAAATATTTCAAAAAAAATCTATACTATGATATAATAAAATTTAAGATAATATGAGAAAGGGAAAAATGAATTTGTATAAATTAAAACTAATTACAAATAAAATAAAAGGGGCCTCTCCTATAAAACTTATTGTCTTAAGTTTTTTATTGTTAATAATAATAGGAACTTTGCTTTTAATGCTTCCTATATCTTTTAGAGGAAACCAAAATGCTTCGTTTTTCACTGCATGCTTTACTTCAATATCTGCAAGTTGTGTATCTGGGTTAATAATTTTAGATACATGGACATACTGGACATTATTTGGTCAGTTTGTTATTTTAGTACTTATTCAAATCGGTGCTATTGGTATTATAACATTCATGACTGGTGTTACATTATTTATAAGGAAAAAACTCGGCCTTAATGACATGAACTTAACTCAATTCTACACAAGTGGTAATATAATGGATACTCCTAGACTTATCAAAACTATACTTCTTTTTACTTTTTTAAGTGAGTTTATAGGAAGTCTAATTTTAATGATAAGATTTATTCCTAAATTCGGATTGTTTGGAATATGGGTATCTATTTTTTTAGCCATTTCAGGATATTGCAATGCTGGGTTTGATATAATGGGATTTGAATCTCCTGGAATTAGTTTACAGAACTATGCTGATGATCCGCTTGTTTCCATAACAATGAGTTTGCTAATATTAATAGGTGGATTAGGTTTTATTGTGATAAGTGATATACATCTATGTTTAAAAGAAAAGTTTCTTGCTATAAAAAATAAAAAGAAAAAACATATTCATTTAAACTTCCACTCTTATCTGGTTATAACTTCAACAATTATTATCACTTTTATCAGTACAGTAGTAATATTAGTACTAGAATATAACAACTCTCTTAAGGAATTCAACGTCTCAGAAAAAATAAATGCAGCATTCTTTCTAACTTGTACATCTAGAAGTGCCGGATTTATAAATATTGACCCATGTATATTATCCGATTCAACCAAGTTATTCGATTGTATTATAATGTTTATTGGATCCTCTCCTTGTTCTACTGGCGGCGGAATAAAAACTACTACATTTGTAATTATTTTGTTTACTGTTATAAGTGTTCTTAAAGGAAAAAAGGATACTATTATAAAAAAACACTTGATAAATAAATCTCTTGTTTATAGATCTTTAACTATCTCTGCCTTAGCAATAATTATTATATATATAATATCAGTTATAATACTTGTTTCAGAAAACTCAAATTCATTATCATATCTAGACATTATATTTGAGACAGTATCTGCATTTTCAACCGGTATAAGTGTTGGTGTTACACAACAATTAACATCCAAAATCTCAAAATTCGCTTTAAGTTTATTAATGTTTTTAGGAAGAATTGGCCCTTTTTCATTAGCAGTTAGCCTTACTCTTAGAAAAAATAAAAAAAATAAAACTATATTTCCGGAGACAAATATAATGGTTGGATAAAATATTTTATAAAGAAAGTTGAGTGTAATATGATTTTAGCTTTTGATGTTGGAAATACAAATATAACTATAGGTTGTATAGATTATAATAAAAAAATACATTTCATAAGCCATCTGTCTACAGACGCAAATAAAAGTGAAGATGAATATGCAATAGAATTTAAAAATATCCTAGATTTATACCAAATAGATATAAATAAACTTAATGGCAGTATTATCTCTTCTGTTGTTCCTCCATTGATTACCATTCATAAAAATGCAATTGAAAAAATAACCGGTAGAAAGCCTTTCATTGTAGATAGTAAAACTAGCTTTGGATTTAATATTGATATCGATAAGGATAATGAACTTGGTGCAGACTTGATAGTCGGTGCAGTCGCTGCTTTAGATGAATATAAAAAACCATTGATTATATTTGACATCGGAACTGCAACTACGGTATCTGTAATAGATTCTTCTAATACCTTTATCGGAGGACTAATTTTTCCAGGAATTAAAATCTCTTTAGAGGCTCTATCCAATAAAACGTCTAAGCTTCCACATATAGACTTAATGAAACCAAATAAAATCATTGGCAAAAATTCAACTGATTCCATGAATAGTGGAATTATAAATGGTAACGCTTCTATGATAGATGGCTTGATAGACAGAATTAATAACGAATTAAAAGAACCTGCTACTGTTATAGTAACAGGTGGATTGTCAGATATAATAGTTCCTCATTGCAAAAAAAGGGTACTACATGATAATAACCTTTTAATAAAAGGATTACTTTTGATTTATAAACAATTGGAAAACAAAAGTAAAAACAATAATTAAAATTCAAAAAATTAAAATATTTAAAGGAGTGTTTTTTCTATTATAAAACACTCCTTTTATAGTATTAACATTGATGCTATTCATCTAAAATATTTTAGATTTATCTTCGAAATTAACTTAAGCATTAATAAAAATAATATCGTGGATATCAATATCAATAATATTAAAATAAAAAAAGAATGATAGTCTAACAAAATTAAAGAAAATACATTTCTTGCAAATATAACACCTGCGGAGAACCCAGATATCATTAAAATTAGCAACAACTTTCTTATATTGTTTAATGGCAATGAAATTTTAAATAGTAATAATAGCCCCGTGTAT